>NZ_JBQSVM010000052.1:0-12951 GCF_052376235.1 Psychrobacter sp. AOP7-A1-24
GACATCAACACCTGCCACCGTTGAGATTACGGTTACTGATGTGAACGATGCGCCTGTGGCAACCGATGCCGCTATTAGCACCCCAGAGGGTGAGGCGATTGCCGTCCCGCTGATCGCCAGTGACCTTGATGGTGACATTGCAAGCATCAGCATCACCGCCTTGCCAGATCCTGCCCAAGGCGTCCTAAGCTATACCAATGCATTAGGGGATAGTGTGCCTGTCGCTGCTGGTACCCCGCTGAGTGCTGCTGAGGCAGCCAGCGTGCGGTTTACCCCAACAGAGAACTTCAATGGGGCGGTAGATGCCATTGACTTTATCGCCACTGACAATGATGGTCTGGACTCAGCGCCTGCCACCGTGACCTTGAGTGTGACAGATGTTAATACGCCGCCAACGGCTAACGACCAAAGTCTGAACACTGATGAAGACACAGCAGTGACGGTGTCGCTTGTTGGTAATGACATCGATGGTAGCGTGGTGAGTGTCACGGTATTGCAAGTGCCGCCTGCCAACCAAGGGGTGCTGACCTATGAAGATGATGGACAAACCGTTGAACTGACACCAGGCACCGTATTAACCGCTGCTCAAGCCACAAACATTGTGTTCACTCCTGCACCAAACTTTAACGGACGCGTCAGCAACCTCCAGTTCACCACCACCGATGATGATGGTGCTACTTCAGCGCCTGCCACCGTTGAGATTACGGTCACTCCTGTCGTTGACATCACTTATGTTGTTATGACGGGAGACGAAAATGTTATTGAAGGTGAAGAGGCTGAATATACAGTCAAATTTTTAGATGAAAGCGGCAGTCCTGTTATCGTTACTCAAGACACCGATGTCACCGTTACCTTTAACGATATCAGCACCCAAGACGCAGACACCGACTATAACAATGCCCAAACCATCACGGTAACCATACCCGCGGGCCAATCAAGTGCTGCGCTTAACATCGACACCATCGATGACTATTTTGCTGACAATGGTGAAAATTATAGTCTCACTATCACGGATATTGGCACTAACGAATTTGAAGCTGTCGACTTTAGTGACACGACAACTAACAGTATCACTACTACTATCAATACTAACAATTTAGGCGATAGCTCTAATGAAGGCGGACTTGATAGTAATGATATTGTGTATGTTCAACTAACAGGCGATGATAGCACTATAGAAGTAGATAATGCCTCGCTGACACATACTTTATCGCTTGTAGATGCTGATGGTCAGCCCGTCGAATTACCTGCAAGCGGCAGCATAGTGGTTAACTTATCTTATCTTAATGATGAGACCGCTGCGGCCGATTTTGATGCGAGTAGCAAGCTGACTGCGGTGACGTTTAATGCTAGCACTGGTAATCAAATTATCCTGACCAATACGGTATTAAATGATCCATTAAAAGAAAGCATCGAGAATTATCAGCTAGCAATAAGCTCTGTTGATGGTACCAATAGTGGCTTTGAATCTGTTCAAATTGATACCGAAAACAGTGTCACAGGCCAGATTGTCGATGACGTTGACCTCAAGCCTGATGTAAATACTGTACAAGAAGATGGCGTTTTAACCGCGACAGGCAATGTATTAGCTAATGATGAAGTCGGTACCGAAACATCCGTCAGCTTGCAGAGTCAGCCTAGCGATGCAAATGATTATGGTACGTTAACCTTAAACGAAGATGGCTCGTATACGTATGTTGTAAACAATAACAACTCTAAGGTACAAGCCATTGCTAAAGGGGAAGCAATCGACCAAGTATTTATTTATCAGGTAGGTGGGATTACTCAAACTCTAACTATTACTATTAATGGTGCTAACGACGCGCCAACCTTGGATATCTCTGGTAATAGTAATACCACTATCAATTATGCAACAGTTTACCAAGAGGGTGACGTCCCTGTTGCTATCAGTGACAGTAGTGCCATTGCTGATATTGATAATAACGATACGATTGGCAGTGCACTTATTGTCTTGAGCAACTCACAAACAGGCGATTTAATTGCCATTGATGAAGGTGATCTACCAACAGGTATTTCAGCCACCTTGTTAGGAAATAGTCGTATTGAGTTGAGCGGCAGTGCAAGCTTAGCTGACTATCAGTCCGCCATTGATGCCATTACTTTTGCCAATACCTCTGCTACGCCTAGCGAAATAGACCGTATCATTGAAGTGACGGTCACTGATACAGATAATGCTGATAGTAATACAACGACGACGGTTATCAGTGTGGATGCGACGCCGAAAGCAGTATCTGATAATGCAAGGGTTGAAGAAGGTGAGCTAAGCATTAACAGTGTCACTGAAAATCTAAATCTATTATCTAACGATGATTTGGGTACGCCAAATACAACCATTACGTCATTCACGTACTTAGATGAAAATAGTGATAGTCAAACAGTAACAACAGGCACTGTAGTCGATACTCAATATGGATCATTAACTATTAACGCAGATGGCACGTGGTCATACATGTCGGATGATACATCGGATAATCTAGACGGCATTATCGATAGTATCTCTTATACGATTACAGATGCCAATGGTGATATCAGTACTGCTGACTTTAATATCACAGTGGATGACACACAGCCCACGGCACTTATTCCTGAAGTTATATTGAATGAAGATGACCTAACTGGTGGCACCGATACGACGCCTGATGCGCTACGAGCGATGCGTAACCTTGGCATCACTAAAGCTGCAGATGATATAAGCGATATAGTATTCACTGGTGTTACCACAGCAGGGTTAGAAGCCTTATCACTTGAGTCCAATGGCGAGCCGTTGACTTACGAGGTGAGTAATAACGGTCATACGGTGGTTGCTAGTGCCGTAGGTAGTGAAGTGTTTACCATTACTTTGACCAATCCTACGGATAGCACTGGAGATGCGCAAGCGTTTGTATTTGAGCTACAAGGTCAGCTAGATCACACTGATGGAGTTACCATCACCTTACCTGTCAAATATGAAATTCAAGACACGGACAGTGCCAGGGTACAAAAATTTAATGTCAATATCGAAGATGATAAGGTACTGGCTAAAGATGATACACCTGTAAGTGCGGTAGAAGATTCGTACGTTGATGGTGATGATAGTACGTTACTTACCGGCAATGTGATTGATAACGATCGAGGTGCGGACGCAGATTTAAGAATCAATACCTTTACTTATTTAGATATAGATGGCAATACGGTTGAAGATTCTACCGAATTTGGAGTAAATCTTGAAACGCCAACAGGTACTTTAACAGTCAATGAAGATGGCAGCTGGACGTTTGCTGCTAATAAATCGATTGATAATCGTGACTCTGTACCTAACTTACAAGATGATGGCTCATTCAGTTACACACTAATCGATGCAGATGGTGACGTGTCAGATGTTGCTAATCAACCTATAAGCGTGACAGACACCGCACCCGTTATCGAAAGTGACGAAAGTGTTGTTTTAAAAGAAGACGAATTGTTCCCTGATTCGGGTACTGCTAGCACTTATGTGGCCAAAGTCGATTCCGCATTTACGGTCACAGGTAATAAGGATAATATCTCTGATATTTACTTTACCGTTGCCGACGGTAGCCTAATAAACGGCCGTTTCCAGAGTAGTGGCCTACCGCTTTATTATCGCTATGCTGAGGTCGATGGCGTAACCGATTATAGTACTCTATATGTGTCGACTACTCGGAATGGTGAGCTGATTGCAGATACGGTCGATAATCCTAACAATAATGTCGTATTCAAAGTGGAGATTAACCCTGAGGGTTTGCCATACACTAGTGAAGATGCTCTAACTTATACCGCCACCCTCTATGATACGATCAGACACGATAATATTGATGCTGATAATGATGGTAGATTAGACAATATTATATTTGACCTTGATTATGCAGTGGTCGATGAAGATGGTTCGATAGCGGAAGATCAGTTCGATGTTGAAGTAGAAAATAGACTGTTTAATAAAGATCTTGATTTCACTATTAATGAGGGGGATTTTGGGGATATCACTGAGGATGAAAACATTGCTCCAAATGGTAAGGATGCCTTGTTAATCAATGCTGCTGAAAACTTTGATGGCGGTGTGGTCACCATATTGAATTATGATCTATCGTCATCGATAGATTTGCTAAGTGGCGATTTGGTTTATATTGATGTCAATGGTAATGCCAGTGATGCCAACGGTCTGTATACGTCTGAAAACCCAGCCGTCGTTGGTAGTTTGAGAAATATCGGCAATGGACAAATTGAGTTTAATCCAGAAGAGAACTATTCGTCTATCGCGACACCAAATAATAGAGCAGATTTACCAGACATACCGAACAGTTATGAGCAAACCCCTAATGAATTTAACGATTTTTATAGTGTGATGTTCAATCTCCGTATACAAGATGGAGGAAGGATCTCGACCAGTAGAATTAATATTGAAGTAGATCCTGTTGCTGATGCGCCTATTATCGTTATTGATGATAATGAAGTTGATATCGTTGATGGTATTTATACCAACTATGTTGAAGAAGAGTCATCGACGCAGCTTGGTTTTATAGCCCCAATCATTGGTGATAATGGGGGTGAGGCCAGTACGGATCTGAGTGACTATGATTCAGACTACATGAGTGGCGCTATAAGCGATAACGATGATGATATCAATGGTGGGTCAGTCGATCGTAGCGAACGGTTTGGGGCGATTACATTAAGCGGATTACCTGAGGGCGCCCAGTTATTTTATATTGATGGCAATGGCGTTCAGCAGGTCATTATTGCTCCCACAGGAGATGATGGTACTGTCACGATTAAACTCACCGATGGCACTCATATTGCCGATAGTGAGTTTACGGCTGATGTTGAGATGACAAGTGACCAGTTTGAATCATTAATCGTCTCTCACCCAGAACAAGATGCCACTAACTTTACAGTAACTATGAGTGTCACTGAGTATGAAGTCGATGAAAATGGCGTCCCTTATCCGCTAGAGCCTAACGACTCCAATAGTGCGGATCCTGATGGTAGCTTGATAGCAGAAACCACATCAGTGGATGTACTGATTGATGTGCAAGCAGTGACAGATGCGTCGATTATTGATCTAGTAGAGCCTAATACGCCGCTCCCACCTGGCACGACTTCTATTACTCTGGCAAACGACCCTAACAATGGCATTGATAAAAACGATACGATTAATGCGGTTATTGACGAAGACAGCAGTCTAGATTTGCAATCTGTATTGAATGAAACGTTTATAGATGTCGATGGCTCAGAACGGTATTGGTATTCTATTAAAGGATTAGAAGATCTCAATGGTCAGGTAGTGACAGTCAATGGCACCAGCTATACCGTAGGTAAGAATGGCACAGTCATACTTCCAAAAGTGAAAGTAACGAGTAATGATCTAGACCCAAGCTTTACTTTTGCACCCCCAGCAGATTTTGCGGGTGTGATTGAGGCAACGCTTACGCTAAATACTCGAGATAGGGATTCAGATTCTGCAAATATTGCTCCGGCCATTCAGACCGAGAAAACATCTGTAAAATTAAATATAACGGTAAATCCTACCATCGATGTGACGGCAGTGGATCCACAGGCAGGGACTGAGGATACAGCGATTGCTCTATTTACAATAAATGATGCTGGCGATTCAGTCTTTACCATCACTGATCAAGATGGTAGTGAGGCATTGTCAATAGTGGGTATTTTGAAAGATCAAATTGATGATTTGATTACTGCAGGTGCCGAAATTTCTCTAAACGGTGTGCCTATCACAACAACAGATCTGACAGATGAAGGGCTTTATTATGGCTTTAATGTCGATGACTTGAATGGCTATACTATTATACCGCCAGCGCATAGCAGTGCCGATATTGCGCTCACTTATTTTGTCGAGACTATCGATGGTTCGGTTGATAGTGACAACCCTATTACTGGCAATGAAACCTTTGATGTCATCATTAAGGTCACTCCAGTGGCTGAGAGTGCGGATACCGATAGCGATGGCGACAATAGCAATGATGTCGCTCTCAACCCAGACCATACTTATAGCACACTAGTATTTGAAGATGGTGATGATGATGGTGTGAGCAGTTCTGCACCCGTCTGGTACGACTTATCGACTGATGTCGGCTTTAATTTACTGGATGGTTGGTCGAATGAAGATGATACCAACGACTTTGGCGAACCAAGCCATAGTAATGATCGTAACGATTCAGAAGAGACCTTTGCTCGTCTGATTGTCCAGATTAGAGATGATAATGGTGACTGGGTCAATACTGCTGGTACTCAGTTCCGTTATGATAGCGCAGGTGAGACGCAGACTATCACAGCAGGTAAAAATGGTGTAGACGTACCTGTAGCTGGGCTTAGCAGCTTGGCATTTATTCCGCCTAACAATTATTCAGGCGAACTGCGTATCCAAGAACAAGCGGTCACCATCGACTATGATGAAGATGATGATACCGCAACAGATAAAGTCGTATCTGGTGAATCTTTTCTTTATTTGACCGTGACGCCTGTTGCTGATGACGTGCTGCTTAGCGTGCAACCTGCTCAAGGAGTAGAAGATGCAGGTAGATCTAATGGTAATCCAACCGATGAAGATAGCTATACACCAGATGACACTATTGACAACCCTGAGGGAGGCATTGCGCTTAAGATAAAGGCACAGTCCAAAGATAAAGACGGTTCTGAAACCTTTAATGTCACTATTGATGCGATACCGGATGGTGCCTACCTTTATGTGTGGGATGCTGATAATGGCGCAAATGGTGGCTATGTCTTGATTGACCAAAACTATGGTGCAGTCAATGATGTTACCACGGTAGATAATGCTGATGATACATGGTCGGTCACGTTGACTGATTATCAAAGTGACAAAGTACCATCCTTTATACCGCCACTAAATAGTAATGATAACTATACGCTACAAGTCACTGGTGTATCAGTAGATGGCATGGATACCAGTGATCCTAGTGCGTCATTGGCATTGCCTATCAAGATTGACACGATCGCGGATAAAATCCTCAATGATGAATTGAATGAAGTTACCTTTGACTATGGTGGGCAAACCTCTGATAACTACGCGGTCATCCTTGAAGAAAGCGCATTGGATGCTGCTAACAGTGAGATAGCCTTTAGGTCTATTTTTAAGACGCCAGGAGATATCCGATCTTACGATGATGATGACTCTGAAATCGTGACCTATGTCATCACAGGTCTTGATGATAGGTTTATGATGCAAGGAGCCGACGTGACCTTTATCGGTGGTGAAGGCACTGCTAGGCAGTGGGTTGTGACGGATGAAGCGATCAATAATGGCGAGATAATATTCAAAACCGAAGACAATTTCGCAGGCGAAATTAACTTTAATATCAAAGGCGTCAGTACGGAACTAAAAGGCGGTAGTGAGGCAAGTCAAAACCTCCAGCCCGTACAGATATTTGTTAAGCCGGATGCACTTGATAATGATGTGGTCAATCCTACTGCTGAGCAGAATGAAAACGATTCTGTCACGTTAGACTTTGAGCGCGCCTTTAGACGTACGGATAATCCAGATGATTGGACATCAGGCGTTGAAGAGCTAGACAGTGTGGCCATTAGCTTGACTGACCTTGAGGATCTGGGTGTTCAGCTCACTGTTGGCGGCATTGACGGCGTCGGCGGCGTTGTCATCACAACTGATCAAGCAGACGCTGAAGGATTTTATACCATCACCCGTGGTTCAAATGGTGAGTTTAACGCCAGTATCGAGGCTACTGCAGCTGATCCTGCTAGTGATGAACCTGATTTCGTCAACCATAAATCAGGCAATGATGTCTATGAATTTGGCATTAAATATACAGTGACGGATACCGTCAGATCCACTAATAATGAGGCAGCAGATATCGTCTATCAGACGACGCTAACCCGTGAGACGGACTTTATTGTAGACGTGTTGCCTATTACTGATCCGTCATCATTAGTCAATCTTGCTGATATTGAGACTTCAGAGACCATTGATATCGTTAACGCCGATACGGCTGATAATGAGGTGATTAAAACGATCACTCTCACCTCACCAGATTTAGATGGTTCAGAGGTGTTTACACGAGTGCAAGTAGACGGTGTGCCCGATGGTATTTTAGTGGCCGTTGATGCTGATGGCAGTGGCAACTTCGTAGAAGCAGTTAAAGCGGGCGACACATGGTACGTCGACTTTGCCGATGAAACCATAGACACATCTATTACGGCGAGCGTAGATATCAAATTCAGTATCAAGGCAGGCTATGATGTGGATAGTGCAGAGAACTTACCTATTACCGTAACTGCTTATAACCAAGATGCACCTGATGTTGAGCGCTCGGTAGAGGCAAACTTCGACTTAACGCTTATCACAGGTACGACAGATGGTGGAGAAGAACCTCCTGAGTTAGTAGCAGATCTCATCGTGCAGCCCATAACCTTAATTGAGGATGGTGCAGCTGAACCTTTGAGTAGCTATATTACTGCTACGTTAAATAGTGTGGCGTATGCTAATCAAGCTGCCGCACCTTTCTCCTTTACCTTAGACAACCTACCTGATGATGTGCTGTTGAGCTACAATGGCTCTGATCCACAAGTGTCAGTAAGCAAACAGGGCGATACGTGGTTGATCAGCGGCAATGCGACTGAAAATATTGATATTACTACTATATTAGATGATATTACGTTTGTACCTACAGGTAATTTTAGTACCAATATCACTGATAAATCTAGTGCTGACAACGAAGCGATTACCTTAGATGTCTTATTTACAGGTACGGATAGTAATGGCGACTCTGAGACTGTGTCAGCCGACAATCCAGCGTTTCCAATAAGTGATCCAGGTACTAATGACAGTACATTGATTGTGCTGCCCATTACCGATTACTTCGGTTTTCACGAAGACGATCCTACCGCAGTACAGAATGACGATAATATCGTGATAGAGGAAGATGAAGAAAGAACATTGACATTAGATCTGACTGCAACTGCTGATGCAGGTAATGTTGAAATTATCAATGGCAATGTCTATTTTCAGTTCGCTAATGATGCTTCCATCAACGGTACGCTTACGGATACCAATGGTGAGCTTTTAGAGCCAGTTTTTAATCCTATGGGATTACCTGAAGGAACGTATTTTGCCTTACCAGTGGGCGCAGATAATCCAGCGTCTGTAAGTTTTAACTTCGTTCCTGATGCGAACGAAGATGGTACAACTGTGATTGAAACGTATGTAGTACATAAAGAGGCGACAGATATCCTAAATCACGATACGACTACGCTAGTATCGCGTAAGGACTTTGAAATTACTGTCGAAAAGGGCGCTGATATCTTGCTATTAGTCGTCGATATGGACGCTTCAAGCTTAACCGTGGATGAAGATCAGGGCGAGAACAATGTCAATGCGGTCAGTATCATCTATGAGGCTGTACAGACAGATGAAGACGATCAGCCTGCAACCTTCATACTGGACAATGTCAATGATGACTTCACCGTCTCCTTTGTTAATGATAGTGGAGATATCATCATAGCCAATAAAACAGGGATAGGGTCGTGGAGTTTGCCAAGTACCGACACAAACCCTACGCCTGAAATACTTATCCAAGCCCCAGAGAACTATAGCGGTACGAGTAGCGCTGATATTTCAGTATTAAGTACAGATGGACTACAGGGCGATGTCACGACCGTGGATCTTATGTTTAAGCCAATAGCTGATGGTGTTGAGTTAACCCCGCAGAACTCAGCTGGTGAAGCCTATACATGGGTTGGACTAAATACCAATGCTAAGATGGAAGATACCGATGGTGTTGATGAAGGAGGTAGTGAAACACTAACATTGACGATTAGCCCCGAAGATGGCAAACCCTTTGATGAATCCATGCTATTTAGGATTGGCGACACAGGAGAGGTTATCGGCTTACGTAATGCTGATGACGATGGCGATGGTATCTCTGAAAGCTTAGACGGGATATCTGTTGAATTTGTAGCAGGTAGCTATGTGTTGAGTGGCGTGCCTAACAATAGTATCAATGATATACAGATTCTGTATCAGGCGTATAATGGTACCATCACTTATACAGGCAAAACTGTTGAGACCTCAGACCCTGGGCAAGTCTCCAACGAAATAACCGAAACTGCTGATTTGAACTTGAATGAGTCTGTCGCTATCGAAACAGGAGCTCAAAACGACACTATCACTACCACAAATAGTAGCACTACCGTAAATTCTGGCGCAGGTGATGATAGAGTCACTGGCGGTGCTGGTGATGACCTCCTCGATGGTGGTACCGGTGTCAACACACTCGTAGGTGGTGCTGGCAATGATGAATTAGTATTCTCTGCTGATAATACTTTAATGGATGGTGGAGACGGTATCGATACCTTATTGATCAATATGGCTAGTACCGCTATCGATTTTGGTGACATTTCTGGTGACTTTGATAGTAGCGTGATTAGTAACATTGAGGTGATCGACCTGACTGGGAACGATACGCAGTCATTGATTAACATCGGTACCAATGATGTGATTACCATGACCGACAGCAATAATGAGTTATTTATTAATGGTGATAATGATGATGAAGTATCTGTGACCGCAGATTTCGTGGAGCAACAAGTATCCGATCAAGCAGACTATACTCAGTATCAAAGTACAATAGATCCAACAGTTAGCTTGTATGTCCATAACGATATCACCATACTATAAGCAGGATGGTTTGGAATCGATGTTTTTAGGTTAATTGCTTTTCTATTTACTCGTTAAACAACGAACAGCCCTAATTTATTATGGCTGTTCGTTGTTTAGAGATATCAACCTTGTAGGTTGATTAATGTACTAAGCTATGCTGGAAAGAATTGTAGGGCCAAACTTAGCAAACTAACGACTCAATAGTGAATTTATTATGATTGAGAAAACTAGAGCTTATAGTACAGTTGTTAAAGCTGAAGCCATTAAAAAGATAGCCAACACTACGTTAATGTTTCAGCGACTGCAAAGCAGCTATAGTAGTCATGCAGACCTTATTGAACTAGCAAAGCAAAGCTGATGAAGGCAAGTTTATTCGTGCTAAGCAATACGGTCCTGAACTCATGTATATTATAGAAGAGAATAAACGTCTGAAACGTGACCTCAAAGTTTCGCCATGAGCAGCCCTGATTTACCAACCGTATCGTATCTTTTGATAGTACGTAGATTTAGGTCAAGGAAAACCAATACGGTCTTTCACTATCAAGTAATAGCATACGCTTAGCTAGTGAATTTTTCTTTGCTTGAGTTTAATATTAGTGATCAAGAATAAAAAATAGCGCCGGCAATGGGCGCTATTTTTTATTCTATTTTATAAGTAAAATTCATGATTATTTATAGGCACACACTATTTTTAGTAGTTGGCTTTAATTTGTGCTTCTAAGAAATCAGCCGCAACGTCATTATATAAATCACAATAAACTTCTGAAATATCAGGATTGGTATTTTCTTTTTCCTGTATGCCTTTTTGATTATAGGAAGCACTGTATATCAAGCCATTGTATCTAACAGCGGCGATGATATCGCCATCTTCATCGGTATATCTTACAGCTGATAGCTTATTGTTGATACCGATGTTTTCTTTGACAAGGTTGGTAACAGTTCTATACGTTTTCTCGTTAGCAATCCACTCGGTTATGGTCATGCTACCTTCATCTTCGTCTTCCGAAAAGGTATAGAAATCTTGATTAGGGGTTTCTAAAAGTATATAGCATTGAGAGCCATTAGGAAAAACAGGGTTAACACTGCTAGGAAAATAAGATAAATCAGTGTCAATACCGGTTTCAGCGTCGAATGGCTGTTTGCCTACGCCTGAAAGATCAAGGGTTTTAATGTCATAAGTTGAATTAACGGAAGCACTTCCTGAACGAATACTTAGCTTAAACGTATCACTATCAACAAAGCTAATGTTATAAAACTGACTATCAAAGTCTTCAGGTACCGCAATGAACAGATTTTGGCCAGCGTAAAACTCTAATTCAGAGACATCACCTATGCTGTCTTGATATGCAGTAGGTGAGCTTCCTACAATAGTAGATATTGTCTGCATTAAGCCGCTGTTACTAAATCTATAATCGAGCTTACCCCATGCTGTTTTGTACTCTCCATCGTTCACATCGGTAAAAGGGTCAAATACTGTATAGCTTAGTTGGTTATTAACGATAGGACCACCATCGTCACCATTGCTTGCGACGTATTGACCGTCGTCATCTCCGCCACATCCTGTAAGTACTAAGGCGCTGGCCAATACGAGGCCTGTATATATTTTGTTGATTTGCATATTGTTACCTATCGTTAGCTTTCCGTAAGAAAGCAATCATAATTAAAGCCATATATAATTGCAAAACAAAATTTCAGTTTTAACGTTATCGCTACAATAGCAATCTATTTTATTAAGTAAAGCTATTCTGATTATTCATTAAGAAACCTACAATTTGCAAATTGTGTCATTTAAGCAGCAAATAGTAATGGTTTGATTCTCAGTAAGAGAGAAAGGCATGGATACAGGTATTATTGAAGACGTTAGTACTCAAAACTCACGTATCTATGAGACTTCGATGATGAATACTAATGATGTTGCACCCTCAAGGATTCAGCAAAAAGAAGCAATGGAAATCAGTAAGTGATCAAATGCCTTTAATAATTCTAATGAGACTGAAGTGGGTGTGAAAGAGGAATTTAGGTGAACTTGGCAAATGAAAAAAGTCGACCTTGCATTTCAATGGACTGTTGGCGAGAAGGTAGATAAGCACTAAAATTTCACATGACCGCCATGTCATACCTGTTAGGTAATGCAAAAAGTTGGTGGTTCTTTGTCGCTTTGTTTATTGCTAGTGGAAACATAACAATGCGTTTTATATAACTCGTAAATGCTCATTGTATTTTTAATATGTCTGAATGATAAGTCGCAAGGTTAGGTAGTTCAAAAGTATGTTTAACGGAAAGTA
>NZ_JBQSVM010000053.1:0-12692 GCF_052376235.1 Psychrobacter sp. AOP7-A1-24
TATCCGACATTCATATAGGTCATAACACCTGTTAAGAAACCACCTATGACAGTCATTAAGGCAAGTATTAATAACACTTTGTAGAGCAACGGTGTTTTTTTAGTGCCATCATTCTTAACGTCATCAATAAGCAGAGTTTCGGAATTTGCCATCATAGTTATTTTCCTATCATCATAAAGAGCGATTAGTTAGTCGGTGTTTTTTTCTGCCTGTCGATCGCTTACAGACTGGTCTTCTGCAACACCTGCTTTCCAATAAGAAAAGGCATATAACTCATCCTTAGACCACTGTTGCTCGACTTTTAGGTAATGACGAAGGGCTTTGACAGATGAGAATTCGCTAGCGATATAAGCAAAACGGCTCTGCTCTGCAGTTGGTAAATCGAGAGATTTTACTATGTCGATTAATTGGCTGCCTTGCATTGGATCTGGGTTATGTAACCATGTCATGGTGATATTGGCTGCTGTCGACAGCTCTTGTTCATCTTCTGCACCGTGTACTTCGATGATGCATTGTCCAGTCGAACTGGCAGGCAAGGTTTCTAGTATTGAGCCGAGCACTGGTATCGCTGTGGCATCGCCAATCAGTAGAAAGTTATCTGCATTAGGACAAAGGGCTTTGGTTTTAGGCTTCATTAAGATACCAATCTCGTCGCCAACTTCAGCATGAGTGGCCCAGCCTGAAGCGGGTGCCTCGTCACCATGAGCGACAAAATCAATCCAGATCTGTTGCTTTGCTATATCAGCGCCGCGATGAGTATAAGTGCGGACAACGAAAGTAGTATTGTCATTTAGGTCAATTGACTGAGCTTTATTGACAGGGATAAGCACTTTATTGTTTGCGCCAACAGTCATGGTCGCAATATTGGCAATAGTATCTGCTTGGCCTGTGAGGTATATACGGATGTAGTGCGGAGTAATCATTTGTTTGTGAGCAACGGTCATAATTTCGCGTAATGGTTTTTGATTTGTTGTGTTATTCATATGGATCTGTCCTTATTTATTTATCGGTAGTCTTGCTGTTGCTAACGTTGTCTATCATGGTGCGACTGACACGGAAAAACAGCGCAAGCTCTACGAGGCTCAAATCTTTTGTTAATTGCTGTCTTGTCCACTCTTCTGCTGCATCAAGCTTTGTCATAACTTCTTCACCTTTAGGGGTCAGCTGTAGTAATTGGCTGCGACCATCAAGTGGATTATCTGTCTTCAAGATTAGCTCAGCCGCCAAAAGGTCATTTAAGGCACGGGTGATTTGCGCTTTGTCTCGCTGCATGTGTTTAGAGATAGATAGCGCAGTACTATTTGGGTTATAGCAGACGCCTTTTAAGGTTCTGATATTGGTCACGGACAACTCAACACCCTGTTGGCGAATGCCTTCTAGCAGCAAGTTGGTATAGGTATGCATTAACTGATGTAGTGTTTCGCTCAATGAATTATTAGACATAAAAACTCTTAGATATAGTTGATTGAAGCAACTATATAGAATAAGGTTGATAGTGTCAACTACAAAGTAGTTTTTGAGAAAAGGATCCTATCTATAGTTAAATAGTATTAAATGAGAGAAGGTAAAGAAAACAGGGAGCACATTGAACAAAAAGCTTTTGGCTCAAGGGATTTTATGGCTAGAAAGCTTTATGCTTAAGAAGCTTTGTAATTAGAAAAAGATGTGATTAATAAATTTTAGGATTAAAAAGCAAGCACAAAAAAAGCTGAGATGGACTCAGCTTTTTTATTAATAACAATTATTTGCAGCTTAATATCTAGACCCAATAGCTTCTTCCAGATTTAGTCATTTTCAAGGAAAGAACGTAGGTGCTCAGAACGTGATGGATGACGCAACTTACGCAATGCTTTTGCTTCGATCTGACGGATACGCTCACGCGTCACATCAAACTGCTTACCGACTTCTTCCAACGTATGGTCTGTTGGCATATCGATACCGAAACGCATCTTCAGTACACGTGCTTCACGCTCAGTCAGGTTGCCGAGTACGTCGCGAGTGGCTTCTTGAAGGCCAGCAGACGTTGCATCATCGACAGGGCTTGAGATCGTACCATCTTCGATAAAATCACCTAGGTGCGAGTCTTCATCATCACCGATAGGGGTTTCCATAGAGATTGGCTCTTTGGCAATCTTAAGCACTTTACGGACCTTGACTTCGTCCATTTCTAAGCGTTCGCCTAATTCCTCAGGCGTTGGCTCGCGCCCCATTTCTTGTAGCAACTGACGTGAGACACGGTTTATCTTATTGATTGTCTCAATCATATGGACAGGGATACGAATGGTGCGCGCTTGGTCAGCGATAGAACGGGTGATCGCCTGACGAATCCACCATGTTGCATAGGTTGAGAATTTATAACCACGGCGATATTCAAACTTATCAACCGCTTTCATCAGACCGATGTTACCTTCTTGGATTAGATCCAAGAACTGTAGGCCACGGTTGGTATATTTTTTGGCGATAGAGATAACCAGACGTAGGTTAGCTTCAACCATTTCTTTTTTCGCGCGGCGCGCTTTTGCTTCACCGACAGCCATACGACGTGCCACATCTTTCATATCGTGGATTTTCATGTCGAGCTGCTGCTCATAATCACGGATACGACGTTGTAATAAGATAACGTCGTCAGTAACTTTTTCTAGCGTACCAGCAAATGCAGGCTTGCCTTTGATACGTTCAATCAACCAATCCACGTTGGTTTCGTTGCTTGGGAAAGTCTTACGGAACTCTTCACGCGGCATACGACCACGGCGAATTACCAAACGCATGATTTGGCGCTCTTGCTTACGTACGTCATCATAGACATCATGCATGATAGCCATAACTTGGTCTGACAAGCGGTTGTTTAACTTTAGCATCATAAAGCGTTCAGCAAGTAGGGCATACGCTGTATCCGCTTGTACACTACCACGACCATAGTCTAGCAATGCTTGCTTAGCTTTGATAAATAAATGTTCGATTTCTTCTAGACGTAAACGAACTTCTTCTGGATCGAGACCGCTGGTTTCTTCTTCAGCTTCTTCTTCAACATCGTCTGCGTCGTCATCTTCGTCGTCATCTTCAAGCGCTGCTTTAGCATTGACTTTTGCTTTGACAACCGGAGGGTTTTCTTTTTCTTCTTTAAGACGTTCACGTTCTTCTCTTGCTGCCTCTTTTGCTTCTTGGGCAGCAATTTTGTCTTCTTCGGTTTCAGGATCTAAGAAACCAGTGATGACATCAGACAGCTTTTTTTCGCCATCTTGTACTTTTTGATATTCATCAAGAACAAACTGTACAGTACCAGGCCAGTAAGACATGGCATGCTGCACATCACGAATACCTTCTTCGATACGTTTAGCAATGTAAATCTCACCTTCGCGGGTCAATAGATCAACGGTACCCATTTCACGCATATACATACGTACAGGGTCAGTAGTACGACCAGGCTCAGTTTCAACAGAGGCAAGTACTGCCGCTGCTTCGTCTGCTGCCATATCGTCATCACTTGAGTCATCGTTCATCAAGATGTCGTCGGCATCAGGAGCTGCCTCAAAGATTTTGATACCAACATCGGTCAGCATTTGCACAATATCTTCGATCTGATCGCTTTCGGTAATAGAGTCGGGCAGCTGGTCATTCACCTCAGCATAGGTAAGATACCCTTGCTCTTTGCCCATTTGGATTAAGGTGGCCAGTTGAGATGTGGATTTGGAAACTGACTTATCGTTCATAAATACTCGCTTACTTGCATCGGACATTTTTATATTGTGACTCGCTATCGCTGGCTGGGTGCGTTGATCTTATCAGTCGATTGATCAAAATATGGCGTAGAGGTTGTCAATAATATCAAAAATGAGTGGATATGAATAAAGGCTCAAAACACTACAATAACAATGCTGAAAAACAGCTAAAAATTAGAAAAGCTAAAAAACTTCAATTTCAATATAGTACTTAAAAGAATTTAATACCTAAAATGGTATCTAAAAATTGATACGTAAAAATAATACCTAAAATTTGTGCTTAACGATGCATGCTCACCATCATTAACCAAGCAGTGCTGTCAATATACAGCGGCACAGTTTAACACAGACCACAGTCGTCAAGCACGAGCTAGTAATAGCTATCAACCATTTTTTACTGATTATCTGCCATCAGTCAAATGATTTTAGAGCGACTCATGCTACTGGGCATAATCATTAATAGTGGGGGCAGCTGCTAAACTTTTAAAGGGTCAACATTTGAAATTAAAAATTAAGACTGTACAGTGACCATCTGTGATGAGCGTTCGGCGTGTTGTGCGCGTAGCCAATTACTCAAGTGTTGTGCTTGCATGCGCACAATTGCTTGTTTGATATGATCGGGATTTTGTATCAACTCTTTCATCTTTTTCTTTATATTACGTTCGAGTAGTGAGCTGACCAATTCTTCTATCAAGTCATCAAGGCTGAGGACATTTCTGGCAGTTAATGCTCTATAAAATCCGCCCCAGCTATTACTTAAAGTAGCTTGGTTAGCTGAGTTGAGATTTGACAACACAAAATGCGCTGCTGCATTAGCATCTGTTGGTAAATATTTGATGCATCTCTTAATAGTAGTAACGACGTCTAGTAGAGCCTTGTCTTGTAAGTCTTCCCATGCTATTGCACGTAATGCATCATTAGAGGCCTTTTTCTGAATATGAGCAGGTAGCTTTAAGTTAGTCAATCCTGACTGTTGCCAAATCGACTCAATAGGGTCGTCGATTAACGCGCGCGGCTGAAACAAAAAGCAAAGCTGCAATTGTTGACTGATGGTCATATCACCATCAAAATCTAGCAGCGCGTCTTTGGCCTCGACATTTTGACTGCGTTTACCGCCCAGCTTTTGATAAACGTCATTGTTGAGCAAATAACGAAAGCTACTGCCTTTGGGAAGGGCAGTCGTCAACGAGCGTACTTGTGACATAAGCTTGGCTTTGCCTTCAGCCAGACTCATATCATAACGTTCACTCAAATACGCAAAGATATACTGCGATAGCGGCATGGCATTAGCGATTTGCTCACGCATGGCATCGCTGCCCTGACTCTTAATAAAAGTATCAGGATCATGATTGTTAGGCAGCGTTAAAAACCGCAGCTCTTTGTCATCGGCCAATACAGGCAGAGCCACTTCGAGCGTACGCCAAGCGGCTTTTTGTCCCGCACTATCCCCATCAAAGCTCAAAGTGAGTGTCGGGTTAAGTGTCAGTAACCGTGATATTTGGCTCTCATTAATCGCTGTACCCATTGAGGCAATTGCCCCGTAGATACCTGCTTGATAAAGAGCGATCACATCCATATAGCCTTCGACCACCAGCCAGCTGTCGGCGCGCTGCTGACGTGATTCATAATAGCCATACAGTACATGCTGCTTATGAAAGACAGGTGAGTCTGAAGAGTTAATATATTTAGGCTTTACTTCGTCATCAAGGGCTCGACCACCAAAACCAATAGTACGACCTTGGTTATCACGAATTGGAAAGATGACTCGGTCTCGCAATAGATCGTAGTCACGTCCAGACTCTGATTGACGTACCAGTCCTAATGCTTTTAGTCCCTCAATATCCTGTGGGAATTGATGCTCAAGATGTTGCCAGCCAAATGGTGCGTAGCCAAGACCAAAAGTCTCAAAAATATCTTCAGTGATACCGCGTGATAAAAAGTAATGTTTGGCATGAGGATGCGTGGTCAAGTTATTCTGATAAAACTGCTGAATTTGCTCTAGTAGCTCATATAGATTGCCATCTTTATCATCGCTTTGCTCAATACCATGAGCATCATGCATACCAGCGTTGGTATCCGTATCGGCTAGCCATGCTGGCGGGTCGCCGCTGTCATCTGCGTGGATCGCTGAATGGTCTGATGAATAGGCTTCTGAAGGGTAAGCGTCCATCGCGTAGGCCGCTGAATCATATGCCTCTAATGGCGGAAAATTCTCGTAGCCCTGATTATCATCATAACTTGGCTGGTCTATGTAATTTTGGGCACTTTGAGCGCCATTGTCTTGATGGTTGCCTTTATGTATGTTGCCTTGATTGACTCTACTATGTTCTAGCGTTGGGCTAGGCACATTTTGTACAGGTGGAGTAATAGGTTTGGGTGCGCGACGTTGATAACTAACGTTTTGCTGTTCTTCTTTTGGTACTTCGATGCCCGTTTGTTTTGATAGTTCATTAACCGCCTCAATGAACGTTAAATTCTCATAGTCACGCAGAAAGCTGATGGCATTGCCACCCACGCTACAACCAAAGCAGTGGTAAATATTTTTTTGTGGATTGACATAAAAAGAAGGCGATTTTTCACCGTGAAAAGGGCAGCAGCCTTTATATTCGCTACCAGCGCGTTTTAGCGTCGTATGTTTGCCAATGATGCTGATCAGGTCAGCTTGGCTATTTAATTGGTCAAGAATATGGTTAGGAATGCTCATACAAAAAACAGTTTACCATAGGTCGATTATGTTGGGGCAAAGCTAATAATATACTGCTAGAAAAATAAGGCCAACATAATGTTGACCTTATTATTGATAGAGCAGACTGTGTTATTTTACTCGATTAGTACTGTCTAATTATTCACTATCTACATCATCGTTAGGAAGGGTAGTACGTCTGACTGGATTGGTGTTTTGTGGATCGACGTTGGCTTCTCTTGCAGTTGAGCCAGTGCTTGATTGACTGGTCACACGCTCAGCTGAGGCTTCAGGCAGACCTAAGCCTAAGCTAACACCGTTTCCCGTAGCAGCATTATTTGCTACTGGGGCGTTAGCGACTGGAGTATTGGCAGACGTCGTGTTTGTCCCTGCTAGTCTTAACTGGGCTGCATTACGAATCATCTGCGTCTTGGTTGCACCATTATACTCGCCAGATGCGACTGATTTGTCAGTCGTGTTCGAACGACCAAGTTTGCCAAAGGTAATTTTATTAAGCCAAGTACGGTCACGTTTGGTGCTTAACTTCACACTACCATTGCTGGTCAGCATTTCTGGGTAGTTGATCTGCAACAGCGTTTTGTACTCATTTGCCAAATCGGTTAGACCAAGTTTTTCATGGCTATAAGCCAATACTGCAAGCGCATCTGGCGTTGACTCACTAAGCGGATAGTACTGGAAAACCCATTTAGCACGGTTAACCGCTGCTACATACGCTTCACGCTCGATATACCAATTGGCTGCGCTCATTTCGCTCTCAGCAAACTGATTGTAGATGAACGTCATACGCTGAGCAGCATCAGGTGCATAAGGGCTATTTGGATATTTATTGATAAGTTCTTGGAAATTGGCAAAGGCAATACGCAAATATGCAGTATCACGCTCAGCTTGGTTAAGCTTAAATAGTTTTAGGCTCTCAGATGAGCCTTCCATATTGGCGACGCCGCGTACATAGTAGGCGTAACTGACTTGTGGGTTAGACGGGTAGAGACGGATGAACTGCTCAGCACTTGTCGCCGCCATCTCGTATTTGCCGCCTTCGTACTGCGCATACATCATGTCAAGCAAAGCTTGCTCAGCGTATTGTCCTGTCGGGTAGAATGTACGTAGATTGGTCAGCTCTTCAATACCTTGGATATAATGACCTTTGTCAATCTGGTCGACAGCCTCGTTATAATATCCTTGCTCTGATTTTTCAGCTGTTTCTATTGCCTCACCCTCTTCGGCGCCAGTTAGGTTTTTAAAAGTCTGGCAACCCACTAGATTGACGCTAAGCGCTAGTAGAGTTATTGAGGACAGTTTGATAAACGTATTGCCAACAGCTTGCATACTTCTTCTCCGACACAAGGCGCATAATAGCAGCAGCGCTATCATGCTATATAAAAGGTTAGTGATAAAAAATGACGCTAAATAGTCAGCGATCCACAAGCAAAAATTTTTTATCGAATGCAGTTTTTGTTATGACGTATTGTACTGATAGATTGGGTTTGATACATAGCGCTTTTATAATAAGCCAGTCATAGACTACATGCATTTAACCATAGTCAAACGGTTTGAATGCAAATACGGCCAACAAACTCCAGTGCTATTTTCATACTGTATCTAAATACGGCATTCGTATACAGTGCCATAGCATACAGCAAAGTATGGCTATACTTTATAGAATAACATTTGCTACGTCTATTTTTTCGCCATCTATATTGTATAGGCAGTTTAACATGAGCGGCTGTTGCGAGCGATATCGAATGTCGCTAGCATGAGTAAATATACAGTAAATTACAGCAATGTCATGTTCTAGAGAGTTAAGTGATGCGTCTTACCGCCCAAAGTTATGCTCAAATATCAATATATAGAACGCACTTCTATAGGGCTTATGCGCGCGGCATGATACACTAGAGCGGTATTGTCTCCGCTTTTTTGTACCTTGAAGGTTGTTATTTGCCATTTGTAGGCAAAAAACCATAATCAAAAAATGACAATTTTTTATAATACTATTTTCGAAGTCACCTCACAGAATACTGTCAGGGACTTTGCCATGTATCAATATACCAATCCGCTATGAATAATGATGCCATGACTACCCATTTATCACCGAATCAATCGCTAGATACTGATTCATCAGCACAAGAGTCACCAATGCCAAATGATGTTTTGAACAATAATGAGCTACCTGATAGTCAAACAATAACAAATGAGCAAGTGCATAATGATGCTCTTGATAATGAAGAGATGCTCATCGATAATGGTAATGATCTGAAAGATAGCGACATTGATGATATTGATATTGATGACAGCGACATGGACGGTGACGACGATGAAGCTCCAGTAGCGGGTCAAGCTGTACCAGTGATTGTAGAAATGAAGCATGTGGTCACAGAAGATCAGGCTGGTCTGCGTATTGATAAAGTCGCCTCACAAGCATTTTCAGACTTTTCGCGTGTACAACTCCAGAACTGGATTACTGACGGCAGTTTGCTCTATAACGGTAGTGTCCAAAAGCCAAAAGTCCGTGTCAAAGCAGATGACGTATTGCATCTATCAACGACGTTACAGCAGCATGGCGAAGACCAACCAGAAAACATAGATATCGATGTCGTCTATGAAGATGATGATGTATTGGTAATCAATAAACCTGTCGGTATGGTGGTTCATCCTGGCGCTGGTAATCAAAACGGTACTTTGGTCAATGCATTGCTATACCATTACCCTCAGCAGCATCATTTACCGCGTGCAGGTCTGGTGCACCGTATTGATAAAGACACCTCTGGATTGCTACTGATTGGTAAAACCAAACCTGCTCAGATGGCACTGATGGAACAGCTAAAAGACAAGTCTGTTTATCGTCATTATAAGTGTGTGGTTGCAGGGGATCAGGCAAGCTTATCTCGTCATCGTCGTATTGACGCGCCGATTGGCCGCCACCGTAACCAGCGTACTAAGATGACGGTGATGACTGCCGGTCGCGAAGCAGTAACGCATCTGCTAAATGTCACACCATTAAACGAAAATTACTGTCTACTAGATGTCGGGCTTGAGACTGGACGTACGCATCAAATTCGCGTGCATCTAAGTCACGTTACTTATCCACTAGTCGGTGACCGTGTCTATGGTGGGCGTCGTCAGTTGCGCTCTGGATTGACAGAAGCCCAGCGTCAAGCTATTAATAATTTTCCGCGCCAAGCATTGCATGCCTATACGTTAGGGTTCGTGCATCCGACGACAGGTGAGGACATTGAAGTCACGACGCCACTACCTGAAGATATGCAAAAACTCATGGAAGTATTAAGCGACGGTTATTATGAAGAGTAAACGCTAACGTTTACTAGATGAGAGGTTAGATCGAGCAGCCATGATGAATACGTTCCCGATGACAATGATTGCGCAAATTGATGATGTGGCTGTTTTTCAGACGACTGCTTTTGCGCATGATGATATTGATGATTCTGCTACCAAAAACCAGCGTATAGGGTTTGAGGGTCAGTCAAATTACGGTGAGTTAAATCTAGGCCTCCATGTTAATGATAATGCACCGAAAGTGTTAGATAACCGCATGAGTCTATTGGCTGCTATTAATGAGCAGCTAGTAGATGAGTCTGCACAAAGCGAGCAGCATGCAGCTATCAATCGTTTGCATTGGGTCAGTCAGGTTCATGGTAAAAACATTCATGATGTCGATACTACTACGCTGAATATGGTGCCAGTATCTGCTGATGCGATGGTCAGTCAACAAAAGGGTCGCGGTCTAGCAATCATGACGGCAGACTGTGTACCTGTCGTTTTATATCAGCCTACCAGTGGCAAAATCGCAGCGATTCATGCAGGCTGGCAAGGACTGGCCTGCGGTGTCATACAAGAAACTGTCAACCGATTTACCGATTCAGGCCCTATTCAAGCTTGGATAGGAGTGTGTATCAGTCAGGAAAACTATGAAGTAAACACAGACGTTCGCGATAAGCTATTGGCTGGGTGTATAGCCAATCAGACGTTGCCAGAGACGCATATCGATGACTTTGTGTCGCTATTTTCTATACCGTCTCATGATGATAAAATAAAGCTGGATTTACCGAAGCTTGCTGCCATGCAGTTAGAAGCTAATGGGGTTACAGTGATGAATAATTTGCCTGTCGACTGTAGCTATGCAGATACACACTATTACTCGTATCGTCGCCAGACTCATATGCAGCAACCTTCCACAGGTCGGATGGCACTGATTATCGTTCGTCGTTAGCAGCTTTATAGTCAGCGAACTACTAAACCGCTACAGTGTTACCCTCCCTAGATGTACTATATGTACAATCTACGGTCGGCTGCCTTGTAGCTGTTTTAGATTTCTTTGACTATATAATAATGAGTAGTGGAAACAAAGTGATAAACAATAAAAAAACAGCAGATTATTCTGCTGTTTTTTTATTTGAGAGCTAAGTTTTTACTAACCCAAGGTCTGTATTAACAAACGGAGTCGCTAGATTTTGGCACTGATAAACCAAATAGAGGACGTAAATACAGTGCCAAGAACGTACCTGCCATTGCCAATATGCCCCAGATATAGCCATGTAAGCTAAAAGAAGCAATACCACCAAAGTAAGCGCCAATATTACAACCAAATGCTAGACGGGCACCATATCCCATCATCAATCCGCCAATGACTGATGCTGCAAAGTTACCTACAGTAATCTTAGTAAACTTGAACAAACCACCTGCAGCAGAGGCGATAAACGCGCCAATAATGATACCGATATTCAATACAGTGGTCGAATCTGCAAATATAGAAGCTTCAAGCGCTGCTGCATTAGCGCCTTGCCAATAGCCCCAGCTAGCCACATCCATGCCAAAGCCGCTTGCAATTTTAGAGCCCCACAATGTAAATGCTGACGTAATGCCCCATGGTTGCCCACGTGTGAGTAATGTCAGACCGTTAAGTAACGCCAAGACGATTGCGGCAGCAAATAGTGGCCAAGAACCACGAAAGATTCGTTTCCAGCCAGAATCAGAAGGCACTGGCGCCATTTTAGGTGCGTTTCTTTTTTTCTCAACAACTAATGTTACCAATGCAATGGCGCCGAATATCGCAAGCGACACCAGCCATGCACCTGTATAACCGAGACCTGTAGAGGTTGCCAAAGAGAAAGGCGCATAAGCGGGCATTTCTTCTGTCCAGAATGGCAAGTGATAAGCACCAATCGTGGCACCCACTATGAAGAAAATAAAGGTAATGAACATAACAGAACGTCCACCGCCTACCGCGTAGAGCGTACCAGAGGCACAGCCACCACCAAGTTGCATACCGATACCGAATACAAATGCGCCTACGACCAAACTGACCCCTAATGGTGCAACGTAACCTGCGACAGGACCGCCAAATAGCGTCGTGCCATAAGCAAGGATTGGTGCAAACAGCGTGACAGCAACTGCTAGCATCAACATATGGGAGCGCATTGCCTGACCGTTACCCACGGACATCATACGTCTAAAGGCAGACGTAAAACCAAAACGGGCATGAAACAGGGTATAGCCTAACAATAGACCTATGCCAAGCAATAGTGATTGAGAGATATGCTGAGTGGCTAATAGATACGCCAGCACTATTACACCTACGATACCGCCTCCCATAATCAAGGGTTTTTGCGGCGCATCTAATGCCAAATCATCTCTGACGATAGGATCTTTTGTATCGTTTACAGGTTGAACGAGAGTAGTAGTCAAGGTAATAGCTTCCTTATCCGATGATGTTATCAGATATCATTTTTATAAGAATTTATATGGGTATGGTTACACAGGTTTGCAGAGGTAAAAACTATACTTCTGCTAATTCAACTAATATGGTTGAGCAGTAAGAAGCGTACATCATAATCCTATTGCCATTAATGTAAATACAATGAGATTAGAAAAAATAGAATTATTATATGATGATATGGAATAAGTGAACTGCTGTATATGTTATCTGATACTAACAGCTACTTATGGTTCTGATAATTATAGGTTTATAAATCATTGGAGAATAATTTTTACTACTTGAGTGTTTAATAGGAACTACCTATTTATACAAAATATTTTAATAGTATATGTGATTTTGTTAGATAGACTTTAATTAATAACTTAAAAAGAAAAATACGTCTGATACAATAGACTTGAATTCAATGAAGGTCATCGCATATATACTGGTATGTATACGCTGTCCTACAGAGATTATATTTTTGGTCTCTTATCACTGATATTTCGCCAATTAGATTGACTCAAAGAAAGGCTGCTCGGTTCTAGTATAGTTCCTGATA
>NZ_JBQSVM010000054.1:0-12354 GCF_052376235.1 Psychrobacter sp. AOP7-A1-24
AGTGCCAGCACAGGATTCAACGACGGTGTAATTATTTGCGTGCAAACTAGTTTGAAACCTGTTATTAATAGCAATATTGGTGCTGGTTTGCTCAGTATAGCTATCATATTTTCGCATAAACACTAAGCGAGCTTTATCAGCTGCCACTTCTGTTTCTAATATAGAATTAACATCAGTATTGACCTGGTTGTTCCATGCCACACCATCAATACGACGACTGTCACCATCATTATCAATACCAGAAGTCATAGCGCAAGAAGACACACCAAATAAAGCCATCGGCAAAATAATAACAACCATATTCTTTTTTAGTAATATCTTCATAGTCTTATCCTGATTTCTTGTTTTATTTTATTAAGCTAAACATAGTATGCTGTTATGCGATAGCACTGAACATAAGTAATCTGTTGCGGACGTTCTATACGGCAAAGACCATATCTTATCAAAAGTAATGATCAGTGTTTTACTTTTTGAGTATATCTGCTAGCAATCTTGGCATCACACTTTCTAAAAAACTACCTAATTCTTTATCCATATATTAAGCTTACTCATTTGATGTTGGGGCACTAGACAAAGGGAGCTATAAGTACGTTTTCTACTGTTTACTTTTCTGAGGTTTGTGGATTATTTATGATTTCCTGCGACTTATCCATAAGACTACTTTTCTAACTTTTAGTATGTTGTTGTTCAAATTTCTAAGAAATTTACCTGTCCTCTTAGTCTCTCAGTACTATTGATGTAGAAAAATATAATTTTAGTAAAATTTAGCCACCTATCTTATCTGATAGATAACTAGTAATACACAGCTCATCCTTATCTCGTTATTTACTTCACAACCTCGTCAAAAATATTTTGAAATCAACAGTCATTAAAAATGTCATTATTACATTAGACTAACCTTCAATTATCATAAAATAATTAGATGTGAAGCTAGTAGCATCATTATTAAGTTATTGAATTTATTATCAATGCAAGAAGTCAAGTGGTGTGAACTTATCTGATGTTTTTATAGCAGTATTTTTGGTTTCTCTTTGATGCTTTGATAAAAATGAAGGTTGAATAATATAGTAAAACTATCTAATAATAGGTCTATAAGTTCTAGACATTTATCTAGCAACTTATATCCACTACTATTAGGAAATAAATACAATGACGTATAAAAATGTAACTGTCGCTGGAAGCGGCATCCTAGGCTACCAGATTGCTTTTCAAGCCGCATTTCATGGTTGTAATGTCAGTGTCTATGACATCAATGATGAGGTTTTAGAAGAAGCAAAGTTAAAATTTCAATTGATGTGTAAGGCTTTTCGAAAGGATTTGAGAGCAACCCAAGAGCAGCTGGACAAGGCTTTTGAAAACCTAAGCTATACCTCAGACTTAGCAGACGCGGTCAAAGACGCTGACCTAATGATTGAAGCGATTCCCGAAATCCCTGAAATTAAAATCGAGTTTTATGAAAAACTTGCCAAACTAGCACCAGAGAAAACCATCTTCGCCACCAATACCTCTACCTTACTTCCTAGTCAGTTTGCAGAATCAACGGGACGACCTGCTCAGTTTTTAGCGCTACACTTTGCCAATAAAATTTGGATGCATAATGTCGCTGAAATTATGGGACATCCTGGAACAGATCCTAAAGTATTTGATGAGGTGGTTGCTTTTGCTACTGCCATTGGCATGGTGGCAATGCCGCTGGATAAGGAGCAACCCGGCTACATCATGAATAGCCTATTAGCACCATTCATAGATGCAGCTCTGCAATTAGTTGCCAAAGAAGTTGCCGATCCACATACGATAGATAAAACGTGGATGATAGTAACTGGCGCACCGTCAGGTCCATTCGGCATATTAGACACTATCGGTATCAACACTGCCTACAACATCACAAAACTATCCGCTGAAAAAACTAAAAATCCTGCAAGGTTTAAAGCTGCTCAGTATTTAAAAGAGCAATTAATTGATCAAAATAAACTAGGGTTCGCGACTGGTGAAGGATTCTATACTTATCCAAACCCTGCTTTCATGCGTCCTGATTTTTTGAAATGATAGAAAACTGGCTCTAAAACACGAAAGGCCATTCAAGCGTTATATTGCATCGCTTGAATGGCCTTGTTAGTCACGCATTTTATTTAACTAAACGTTTCGATATTAGGGTTTGCTTTCAGCAATAACTATCCAAGTTGTTTTTGTTAACTAGAACAAGAAGTTATATCGCGTCAATGCAACTATCTGAATTGGCACTGCATATTTCCAAGGCATACCGCCCGTACAATAGAACTGGCCATCTTCAAAAGCCACAATGCGAGCTGTGAAATCATTACCTATCTGGTCTTCTAGAGCGTTCTCATCACTCTCGTCACTTACAGCACACCATATGTTTTGATGACCATCCTCAAGCATTAAGCGAGTCAATTCGCTTCCAACAATTACTACGTCCATGTTGTTACTCCTGATCAATGACAATCATTAGTAAGCTAAGCAAGTAGTTTTGTAACAGCAATTACTTGAGCATCTTCGAACCTGTTGCGTCTATAGTTATAAGACACTGATGGCTAAACAGATGAGCTTATAGTTAGATGATACATATATTTTGTCATCTAGAACAAGAGGTTATAGACAAGCGGTAGATTTATTTGCATAGGCTGCAAAAATAATCTATACGCAGAACGTAACAGTCACTTTATTAACATTAGTTATAGCCCTACATCATCATGAGTAAGGGCTACTCTTTTAACTGAGACAGCATACTGCCATAGGTCACCTTTATCACAAACAAACTGGACATTATCAAAGGCGACAATAGGGACTAATAACTCATAGTAACCATTGTCTATAGTTGCGATAGCATAGTCATCACTAATATTACTAACAGCACACCATACGTAGTTACTGACACTTTCCAAGATTGCTTTGGTTAACTCACTGCCTTGCAATTCAGCAATCACCTTCAGGCTCCAATATCTACCAAGTTTATCTATTACTATATAGATAAATTCGGTTTATAAAATATATTTGTATAACTCATAAATTCTTGAAATAGCCCTAACTTACTTCGAGCAGATTTTTTATCTCTATAATTTATACTTAATCTATTCAGAAGTATGTTTAATTTCATGCCCAACATACTGTCTCTTCGGTATGACAAACTGACTTTGATTCTTACTATAGAAGACCATTTGATCGATGCGCGTTAACGCTTTACTAACATCTAAGAAATTGACAGCATGGGTCGGCTTATACTACCCTTTATTACTCATTCACTTTAATAATCTTACTTCTTAAGTAGTAAGATCGTTCCGGAGTAATCCCATGCAGTGGACCAAACCAGCTTTTCAAGACATTCGTATTGGTTTCGAAGTTACTATGTATTTCGAAGCTCGCTAAAATTTACGAGCACTCAATCCATTAAAAGCCCTAGATGATTAGGGCTTTTATTTTTTGGAAGCATTGATTTATGTATATTCACGTTTTAGGCTCAGCTGCTGGTGGTGGTTTCCCGCAGTGGAATTGTAATTGCGATAACTGCCACGGTGTGCGTCAAGGCACGATTCAGGCAAAAACCCGAACCCAGTCTTCGATAGCCATATCAGAAAATGGTGTGGATTGGATTTTGTTCAATGCGTCACCTGATATCCGTCAACAATTATTTGAATTCAAGGCAGCACAGCCGGCACGTCAACTGAGAGATACTGGCATCACTAATGTGGTCTTGATGGACAGTCAGCTTGATCATACGACGGGGCTATTGACCCTGCGTGAAGGTTGTCCGATTCGAATATGGTGTACTGGCATGGTGCATCAAGACCTTAGCACAGGCTTTCCGCTGTTCAATATGCTAAAGCACTGGAACGGCGGCCTACAGTACAATCAAATCGATCCAAAGGAGGCCTTTAAAATTGAAGGTTTTGACAATTTAGAATTGACACCTTTAGTGATTAGAAGCTCTGCACCGCCTTACTCTCCGCATCGTAATGACCCGCATGATGGCGACAATATTGCTCTGGTTGTAAAAGACTTAAAAACCCAGAAGCAGCTCTTCTATGCGCCAGGTCTCGGTAAAATCGATGATCAAGTGATGCAGATAATGAGAAACTCTGATTGCGTGATGATTGACGGGACGCTATGGACAGACAATGAAATGCAAGAGTGCGGCGTCGGTACAAAAACCGGTCAAGACATGGGGCATCTACATATTAGTGGTGAAGATGGCTCATTGCATTACCTAGATCAACTCGATAACGCTCGTAAGGTGCTGATCCATATCAATAATACCAACCCAATATTGAATGAGCAGTCTGAACAAGCTGCGACATTAAAACAACATGGTGTTGAAGTAGCATTTGATGGTATGCAGATTGAGCTTTAAGACAAAGGTAGCAATCGTAAGGTAAAAACAATGCAAGAAGAAAAAGAAAAAACAGCGTTAAGCCCAGAAGCGTTTGAACAAGCGATCATGGATAAGGGTCAGTATTATCATATTTACCACCCTTTTCATATCATGATGCATGAAGGCAAAGCGACGCAGCAGCAGATTCAAGCATGGGTTGCCAACCGTTTTTATTATCAGATCAACATCCCATTGAAAGACGCGGCCATTATGGCAAACTGCCCTGATCAGCGCGTGCGTCAAGAGTGGATTCAACGCATGATTGACCAAGATGGCGTGTATCCTGACGGCGGCGGGCGTGAAGCATGGTTAGGTCTGGCAGAGGCAGTTGGTTTGACTCGTGAGCAGGTGATTTCTGAAGAACTTGTGTTACCAGGTGTGCGTTTTGCCGTGGATGCCTATGTAAACTTTGCACGGCGTACCTCATGGCGAGAAGCCGCCAGTAGCTCATTGACCGAGCTGTTTGCTCCGCAAATTCACCAGTCACGTCTAGAGTCTTGGCCCAAGCACTACCCTTGGATAAAAGAGCAAGGCTATACCTATTTTCGCTCTCGCTTAAGCCAAGCTCGACGCGATGTTGAGCATGGTCTGACCATCACGCTCGACTCGTTCAAAACAGCCGAGCAACAAGAGCGTATGTTAGAAATTCTACAATTTAAACTCGATATCTTATGGACTATTTTGGATGCATTGAGCTTGGCCTACGTGCATAATCAAGCCCCTTATCAAAGCGTGACCACCGACAATGTCTGGCATAAAGGATTGTTTAAATGAGTATACCTGATCTAGACAAATCTATCGTACCGGTATGGCGTCACGGTTATCGTTTTCAGTTTGAACCTGCGCAAAATGCGTATGTCTTACTCTACCCTGAGGGCATGATTAAGCTCAATGACAGTGCCAGTATCATTGGGCAACATATTGACGGTCAAGCGTCCATTGCTGATATTATCCAAAAGGTACAAGCGATGTTTGGCGATATTCCTGAAATCGAGCAAGACATCATTGAATACATGCTGGTCGCCCAGCGTGAACATTGGATTGATTTAGTATGACTGCACCAGTCGGACTACCGCTATGGCTACTTGCTGAGCTGACCTATCGCTGCCCATTGCAATGCCCTTATTGCTCCAACCCCATTGATTATGCTCAATATAAAGAGGAGCTAACGACAGAGGAATGGTTTGATGTGTTCGATCAGGCGCGGCAAATGGGCGCTGTGCAGCTTGGTTTTTCTGGCGGCGAACCACTGGTTCGTCAGGACTTAGAAGAACTGGTCGCTTATGCGCACAATCAAGGTTTTTATACTAACTTGATTACATCAGGTATGGGGCTGACAGAGGCTAGAATCGCAAGTTTAAAAGAAGCAGGTCTTCAGCATATTCAGATCAGCTTTCAAGCCAGTGATCCAACGGTAAACAATGCCTTGGCAGGTTCAAAACATGCCTTTGAGCAAAAGTATGAGATGTCACGTCTGGTCAAACAGTACGACTATCCGATGGTACTCAATTTCGTGATTCATCGGCAAAACATCGATCAGATTGATCAGATCATTGATCTCTGCTTAGAGCTTGAAGCCGACACGGTTGAGCTGGCTATTTGTCAGTTTTATGGTTGGGCGTTTGAAAACATAGAAGGCTTACTACCAACTAAAGCACAAGTGGTTCGTGCCGAACGCATTACCAATGAATACCGCAAGCAGATTGAAGAACGTGGTATCAAATGCAAACTGATTTTTGTAGTGCCTGATTATTACGAAGAACGCCCAAAACCTTGTATGGATGGCTGGGGCAAAATTTTCTTAACAGTAGCACCAGACGGTACCGCCCTACCTTGCCATGCTGCCAGACAAATGCCAATACAGTTTCCTAATGTACGAAATGCACCACTGTCAGATATTTGGTATGAGTCTACGAGCTTCAATCAGTTTCGCGGTGATGATTGGATGCCCGACATCTGCCAAAGCTGCCCAGACAAAGAGCGCGATTATGGCGGCTGCCGTTGCCAAGCGTTTATGCTGACTGGGGATGCCAAAAATGCTGATCCTGTCTGTGGCAAGTCGCCTTATCACTACCTAATTGAGGAGGCACGTATCAACAGCGAAACGCCAGTACCTTTTGAAGAATTACGCTTTCGCAATCCAAAGAATTCTAAATCACTGAGTAACAAACAGCTGAATAAAGAAAAACTGATTCCTACTCGTATGGTAACAGGTGAAATATGAATACCCAGCCTGTGATATTTGACGGACATAATGATCTATTGACTCGCCTTTGGCTAAGTTCAGCTGCCGATCCGGTATATGATTTTATTTATGGTACGTTACCAGGACATTTGGATTTACAACGTTGCAAAGAAGCGAACTGGATGGGTGGATTATTTTCTATCTTTTTACCACCCTTCTCTTATGTGAAAAACAACCATCCTGACAAACTAGCCAATCCATCAAATTCAGATTTTACTTCGCAGGAAATCGTTGATATTTGCTGTGCCCAATTGAAACTGGCTCAGCAACTACAGGCAAGGTCTGATGGTCAAATTCAGATTTGCACCTCACTAGAACAAATCAAAGCTTGTCAGCAGAATAAGCAACTGGCGATCGTGTTACACCTTGAAGGTGCTGAATTTTTAGCGATCCAGCCTGACTTGCTGGATGTGTTTTATAATGTAGGACTCAGAAGCATCGGCCCACTATGGAATAGAAAGAGCCTCTTCGGTGATGGTTTGAATGCATCCTTCCCTCATTCTCCGGATACAGGCTCTGGTCTAACCCGCGAAGGCAAAGACCTTATCTTGGTATGTCGTGAAAAGCATATGCTGATCGATGTGTCACATATGAATGAGCGTGCTTTTTGGGATACGCTAGAGATTGCCGAACAGCCGATTGTTGCGACACATTCAAACGCACATACTCTCTGTCAGCAAGCACGGAACTTGACTGATCAGCAGCTGGCTGCTATTAAACAAAGCGATGGTATGGTTGGGGTGAATTTTGATGTGGCGTTTCTCCGTGCAGATGGGCAACGCAATACGCAAATCTCGCTTGATGTGATTGTTGACCATCTTGACTACCTGGTCGATCATCTAGGTGAAGATCACGTTGGTTTTGGTTCTGATTTTGATGGTTGCTTACTACCTAATGAGCTATCTGATATCAGTCAACTCTCTATGCTAATTGAGCGGATGCAACAACGTCATTTCTCAAATCAACTGATTGAAAAGGTGACGTCAAAAAATTGGTTTACGGTGCTTGATAAAATATGGCAATAGTTAAAAGAATCATCAAGCAATCACGGTCTAGGAATTGGTGTTCTTCTTGTCTAATTAAACACTTCTCATGCAAAACACTTGAATGTGAACTACCTTAAAACTAACCAAACAGAATAAAAATCAGTTTTCGTTTTACCTTAACGCTTGCTCTACCCGTTTAATCAAGTACTCTTTGACCGCATTAAACAGCGGATCGATTAATCGCCGTTCTGGGCAAATCAAATACAGCGGATAGTTGGCCACTTGCCAGCCGTCCAACTCTACTTCGACAAGTCTTCCTGCCTTTAAATCACCGGCTATATCTAACTGAGACTTTAGTGCGATGCCTTTACCCGCTACTGCCCAGCGGCGTACAACATCACCGTCTTTACTTCTGCGATTGCCATCCACTGCCACACGTTTAGTCTTTCCCGCTTTCTCAAAAGTCCACTCGCTCAAATATTTCTCATCATGTCCTAAACACAAGCAGTTATGCTGCGATAAATCTTCTGGCATTTTTGGGATACCAATACCTTTATCAATTTTGCTCAAATAATCCTTTGACGCACACAGTATAGGGCGATTATTCAAAACTATAGGTAGTGCGACCAGTGAAGAATCTTTGGGCGCACCATAACGTAGTGCCAAATCAATCTGCTGACCGTATAAATCCACATAGCTGTCTGACATATGTAGCTGCACCGTCACTTTTGGGTGAATGTCTATAAAATCGTCCAACCAAGGCAAAATTAAGTTTCGACCCAAATCTGATGACGCCGACAGTCGAATTGTACCTGTGAGCTCAGCATCATTGTCATGCAGTCCTGCATAAGCGTTGTCCAAAATAGCCACCGCATCTCGGCAATGCTTTAAATATTGCTCGCCTTTGCTAGTTAGACGCAGCCTACGAGTGGAGCGAACAAACAATACTGTCTCAATTTCGGCTTCTAATCGCTTGACCGCTGCACTCACCACTGCAGGCGACAGATCTAAGTGCCGAGCACAGGCAGATAGGCTACCCAAGCGAGCAGTCTCAATAAAAATACGTAAATCCTGCAAATTTTTCATCGTGATGCCTTCGTTTAGTTAACGTCTAACTTAGCAACCACCATCGATTGCTGTGACTAGCCTCATCATTATATAAATATCATTGAAACTATTTCTCTAAACCTGCTGATTATCAAAATTATTAATTCTAGTAGCATGCGCCTATAAGGTTTATTCACACATTTGGAGATACACGATGGATACTATAATACGGCCTACGAGCACATAAGAGACTCAACACCATAGCCAACATAATAGAGACAGTTAACAAAACGCACTACAGCAAGCACGCAACTTACCTCTATCTTCAAAATCAGACAAGCTTAAACGTGCGCTATCGGTAGAGAATTTTTGGCATTAAAACAGCCAATTACTAGAGCAGGCATGGGCAGAGTGGGAAACCACTGAGCATGACTTGTCTGTACTCGATGATTCATTGTTTGATTCAATTCTACGTGATGCAGTGACGCAAGCGTGGCGCACTCCTTCTACAGAAACGGCTGTTAAAAATTTATGGTAAGAGATACTACCTGACGTATACCAAGGGCAGCTCTTTGACCCAGCACAACTATCAATGCTGCGCCGTTATCTGCAAGCAATCGCAGACGTTAACATTCCCATACATCCTTCTTATGGTATCGCATTGAACACTAGTGGGGTCATGTTAGATGCGCGCTCGCTAAATTTCGCGTCTTTTTAAAATGAGCTTATGTGTTTAATGGATTTATCAATTGATAAAGCACCTTCACTATACATCCTAATATAGTTGATAAATAACCTTAGATTTGATCATAGTGGGAAAATTGTTGAGCATTGGGATTCTATCCAGCAAATCCCCAGAGATTCTGCTAATCATCAAACCATGTATTAGTTCATACCTACCTATGCAAGTAAAACGCTACATTTAGCTCAACAAGCATGACAGCTATTGAACGATAATAAACTTTTATCTTAATGAGATTATAAAGACAATCATCAATGACGACTAAAAAATATAACCCAAAAGCTCTATAAGGCTGTTCTTTTATATTTAATAGACTCAAGCGTGGCCAGCCAAATCAAAGGTAAAACAATCAGAGCCGAACCTATCAAAAGACTGATATCTGGTATCTCATCAAACCATACGATGCCGATAACCACTGCTCCTAACAAACCAGTATATTCTGCACTAGATATTTTATGGGCTTCAACCGCTCGGTAGACCAGTACGCAGATACCCGCATAGATCAAAATAAACAGATTTGAGCCTGCTGCTATCCATAGCGCGTACCAGCTCAAAGGGGCGTTTTCCCAGATAGCCAAACTAAGCCCCAATGGTATTCCTACTAAATTGGTCAAGAACAGGGTCTGAGCAACTGTGTGATTCGAAGGCAATTTACGAACCAGCAAATTGTTTGTCGCCATGGTTAAGGCCACGATCAACGCAAAGATAGCGCCCATATTGATCTGTGTCGGTTTTACTACGACAAGAATACCTATGAAGCCAAGTATTGCCACAATGATACTTGGTGCTGTGAGTCTATCTTTATAGAACAGAAACCCCAGCGGCAACATCAGTAAAGGCGCAGTATAAAAAATAGCATTGACCGTCGCTAGTGGTAGTGCTTGGATAGACAGTACCATGAATACCGCGCCAAACAACCAAATGTGACCACGTACAAAGTGCCATTTCACATTACTAAGTAGCTTGGCTTTTTGATTGACTAAACAAAACGGTAATAACATAAGAACTGCGGTGAGCTGACGCAATAGCACAAACTGATAGACGGCTGAGCTATCTGGCAATTCTTTTATCAGGGCATCTGAAAGGATTGCAATCATGTTTCCTACAACCAATAGAATCATTGCAAACCCAACACTCATCTTTGGCATTGTCATCCTTACATCTATCTCAAAATACATAAAACTCTAAATTAAGCCATTTAGCCTAATGGTCAGATGAAATAGTATATTCGCGTATGCTCATGACGTATAATGATAAAAAAACGTTTAGTATTAGTTGAACTCATAATGAAACTCCCTCCATTACGTGCCATACAATGCTTTGAATCTGTCGCAAGGCTCAATAGTTTTTCCAAGGCGGCAGAAAGCCTCAATGTGACGCAAAGTGCCGTGAGTCATCAGGTTCGAACGCTTGAAGAATATCTTGGTGAAGCACTGTTTTATAGACAAGGTAGAAACCTTTCATTAACAGATATAGGTGCTCGCTATTTCATAGAGGTGAATCAGTCACTAACGGCTCTATCCAATACTAGTCAGGCCATTCGCCATGATAAGCCTGGGCATATTCGCCTAGCGCTGTATAGTTCAGTGGCTGTCAATTGGCTAATCCCTCGGTTAGAAGACTTCCGTGACCAGCATCCAGAGATTGAACTGACCTTAAATATGGTGACAGACCAAGACGATTATAATGAGCAATGTTCGGATTGCTTTATCACCGTCAATCCACCAAAACACAACGTCGTCAGCAAGTTTTTGTTCGCTGAGAAGCTATTTCCTGTCTGTGGTCAAAAGCTCTGGGCAGAAATAAAGGATCAGCCATTGCCTGAGGCGTTATGGCAACACCCCTTACTGTCCGTAAAATACTCTGACAAAAGTGAAGGTACGGCTAATGATTGGCTAAAATGGTGTAAAGCAGGCGGGTTTGAACTACCAAGCGAGGTAAAGGTTAATCGATTTAGCCATGTACTACTTGCCGCACAGGCTGCACGTTATAACTTAGGTATTACGCTTACCAACAACTATATGATGCTAGAACAAACACATCAGCAAAATCTTGTCAAAATCCCAATGCATGAATTACTCACCGGCGACAGTTTCTATTTTTTTTATAATGACTTAAAGTCAAATCAACCAGACATCATTAAATTGAGTCGTTGGTTAGAGTCACAATGTCTTTAAACGTGTTTTAAATAGCATTTTAAATAAATGTTTCTAAAGACCATCATTAACGAGTATTACCTATAATTGCGACCAATAAGCACTATGAAAGTATCAACCCCCTACGATAAAGAGCAAGACCTGTGCAAATAGTCCTCAATCAAATGGATATTACCGATTATCAAGTAACGGTAAATGCTGCTGCGATATTAAAGTCAATCCATGATCATCAAGTTTGCGATGGCTTTATGATTTTTCCAGAACTTGCTTTGACTGGCTTTCCGACGCTAGACAATATTGAAGCGTTATACCATCAATCAACAGAGCACTTTCACAGCATAGTGGAAGCAAGCAAAAATACAGATTCAACCATCATTATTGGACATATTGACAAGCAGGATCAACTTTTCTATAACGCATGTTCTTTTATAAAAAACGGAGACATCATTCATAAGCACCGAAAGTCAAAGCTTTGGCTTGATGATGTTGGGGTATTTACAAGCGGAGAAGACTTGTCAGTGGTTAGCATTAATGATGTGGTTTGCGGTGCTCAGATTTGTTTTGAGCTAGAGTTTCCAGAAGGCTCAAGAGCACTGGCAAAAAAAGGCGCACAGATCATATTTATGCCAAACGGCAATATGTCTCCCTATGCAAATACCCACTATATCTTGACTCAAGCTAGGGCTATAGAGAACCAATGTTTTGTGATTACCTGCAATGGTGTCGGCGTCGGTCATGGCGGTCAGTTTGTAGGAGAAAGTCTAATCGTTTCTCCTACGGGACGAATTATA
>NZ_JBQSVM010000055.1:0-12033 GCF_052376235.1 Psychrobacter sp. AOP7-A1-24
TCGATAAAGGGGCAAAGTTTTTGCTGTTATTTATCGGTGGCGGCGCACTAAAGCAAAATAAGCAAACGCTCTTAGATCGAGAGCTGTCTCTATGTTATAAACGGCCTAGGAAGTATCAGTATTTGCTAAGACCAGAGCTGTTAGAAATAGTCAATTATTTAGAAGTAGCAAATATCTCTTGGTTAACCTTTATCGAGTTTAATAATCGCTACTTAGCAGAAAATAACGTCTGCCAAGTGGAACAAAAACTGCTACGAGGGTTCCATAAAAGCCTCGAATCAAAATCGTTTATGCAGTTATCAGTTTAACCCTAAAAACCCAGCACAATTTCAGGTAGAATAGCCGCCTGTTTTTGCTAAGTTTATTGACTCTTCATGCGTTTAAAATCTTTAAAGCTGGCAGGCTTCAAATCCTTTGCCAATCCAACGACTTTTACTTTTCGTCATGGTATCACCGCCATCGTCGGGCCAAACGGCTGTGGCAAATCCAATGTGATTGATGCCATCCGCTGGGTGCTGGGCGAGACCTCCGCCAAGCAGTTACGTGGTGGGGCGATGAGTGATGTTATCTTCGCTGGTACGCAGGACAAAACTGCCAAGAGCGTTGCCAGTGTCGAGCTGACGTTTGAGCATACCCAAGATGAGCAGACTGGCATTCGTCACGAGTTTAACTTGTACCAAGAGCTGTCTGTTCGCCGTCAGGTAAATAAGGATGGCCGCTCAGATTATTTCATCAATGGCACGCGTTGTCGCCGCCGCGATGTGGTCGATGTATTCCTTGGTACGGGACTGGGTGCGCGTAGCTATGCGGTGATTGAGCAAGGCATGATTGGGCGCATCGTCGAGTCTAGTCCTGTGCAGCTGCGTGAGTTTATCGAAGAGGCCGCAGGCGTGTCTCGTTATCAAGCGCGCCGTGAAGAGACGCAAAAGAAGTTAGAGAAGACAAAAGACAACCTAGCGCGCTTGCACGATATGCAAAGCGAATTACTACGCCAACAGAAAACACTGTCTAAACAGGCGGCTAGTGCCCAGCGTTACGAAGAAACCTCTCTAACACTAGCTGATATCGAGCAGCAGCTCGCTATTCAGCAGCTCTATCAAGCTAAGCAAGCGCATCAGCAGCAGAAAGTAGCGCATGAATGCAGTGCCGCTGAGGTATCGACACTTCAAGCTGACTACGACACGCTTAAAGCTCAGCAAGACAAGCTCACTGCTCGTATCAACCAAGAGCAATGGCGCAAAGACGACGCCCAAAGCGCTCACTATCAGCAGCAGTTGGGCTATCAACAAGCGGAACATAAGCTAAGTGATACTAAATCACAGTTGACCGCTATTGAGCAGCAACTGACTAGCTTGGCTCAGCAGCGCGAGCAATCATTGGCTGATATCGAACGGCTCAATGCTGAACAAGCTGAGCAGAATCAAGCGCTAGAAGCATTACGCCCGCAGCTTGTTGAGCTGACAGATAAACGCGATGACTATAAGCGTAATGAGCAGCCATTGCAGCGCGCGTGGCATGAAGCGCAAAACAATCTGTCACGCTTACAAGACAAAGCCCGTTCGTTTGAGCAGCAGCAGGCCATCAATTCTCAAGCACAAAAGCGTCATCATCAAAGTTATGATAAATGGCAGCGCCGTGAGCAAAACTGGCAAAACCTGTGGCAGCAACTACAGCAGTCTATAGCGCCGTCAGACCGTATTAATGTGAGTAAGACAGATAAGGTGCAAGAATTCAGTCAAGTACTAGAACAGCAAGTCACTGAGCTAAGCATGCAGTTGCAGCAGGTTGAGCGTCAACGCGAAGCCGTCGATGAACGATTGTCCGAGATACAACCGCAAGCGCATAGTTTGCAGCAAAGACTAAACGTACAACAGAGCGAGTTGCGCAATGATGAAAAGCGTCATGCGCTACTAGCAGGTGAGTACGATACCTTGCATCAGATATTGCATCCGAAACCTACACAGCCGCCGCAGCAATCAGAAAAGTCGAAAGTTGCCGCGACAGATAATGCAAATAACGATGGTATATATAATCAGCCGTTAACCATTGTAACGCTACGTGAGCAGATTGAGCTGAGTGCGAAGGGGCAGGAGTATGTGCCGCTACTCGATACTATCTTGTCATTATGGTTAGACAGTCATGTACTGGTTGCTAACCAACAAGCTAACCAACAACCCGACCAAACCAAGCAATCAGACTTTAACGACGCTAACGGCATTTCTCAACAAGCTAATAGCTTATGGCAAGCGCTTGAGCATGACGTTGCAGACTTACTGGCTTATCAAACGGCACAAAACACACCTACTAGTGCAAAAGATAAAGCTCTAATAGAGAAAGGTCATGGCTTATGGTTACCTGCTACGCAAAGTGATACTAGTGAAAGTGCGTTCATCAGCGAATTGCCAAATGGCATAGCTGACAAAGTATTGCCATTAGCGCAGTTGATTATTCAACCTACGCTTACGGTTTGGCAGCAGTGCTATCTATATACGGCGCAGTTTGAGACCAGTCAGCAGCCTGAGATTGACACATTTATTGATGTATTAAAGTTATTGCCACCGTCCGCTATATTGCTTACCGCAGATGGCTGGCTGATTAGTCGTCATGGAACGATCAATTTAGGCAAATTTGCTAGTGAACAGGACGAGCGGAACGATGGCAGTAGTCAATTCCTCACGCAGCGTCTACAACAGCGTACGCGTTTGCAAGCGTTAGAAGACTTACTTGATGAGCTGGAAACCAAAATACAAGACCAGCAAAAATCTATTGCAAAAGACCAGTGCGACTATGATGCGTTAATAGTTAGCTTGGAAGAAACACGCGCGCAAGCTGAGCAGTTAACCCGTGATAAGCATAAATACCAGCAGCAACTGACGACCGAGCGAGCCAACGTCGAGCGACTGCAAGCAGATAGCCAACGTCTGAACGCTGACAAGTTAACGCTTGAGCAAGAAAAACAAGAATTGGTACAAGAGCAACAAACGCTTGAACAAGAGCAACAGCATATCGAAAGTGAGATAGCTACGCTAACCCCGCAAATAACAGAGGCGCGAGCGACAACTCAGCAATTGCAATCTGAGCGCAGTGAGCTAAACCGTGCCCGTCAAGCTGATGACGACGCGTGGCAAGCATTGCAGCTGCGTATCCAGCAATACGAGATGCGCTTGGAGCATAGCGTTAGTAGCCTGACTCGTGCGACTGAGCAACATGACAAGTCGTTAGAAAATGAGCAAAATCTACAGGCGCGTCATGAGCAGCAGCAGGCTAAACTGCCAGAGCTACAAGCAGCATTGCAGTCTGTACAGACAATACGCGATGAGCAGCAAGTGCTATTGACCGAGCGTGATACTGCGCTCACAGCACTAAAACAAGCGTATGCTGAGCAGCAGACAGCACTTGATACATTGCAAAATACATTGCAAACGCAGCAAAGTGAGCTTGCCCGTTATGCTACTGAATTAGCACTTAGCGCAGCGCGTTTAGAGGACGCTAGTGCGCATACGCAGAGCGCTTTAGATGCCTACTACCAAGTAAGTCATAAATATAAAGTGCAAGCAGAGCAACCACAACAAAGCATGAGCGTCTCAAACCTGCTGGCAGATTTCATCGCTCATTATCGACGCGTCCGTCCAGACAAAATCGCTGAACTGGAATCCGAGCGAGCTAAGTTAACACAGCAGTTAAGTAAGATTGGGCCAGTGAATTTGGCAGCAGTCGCAGAGTTGGATGAGGTAAACGAACGCCTAGAGCCACTCGCGCAGCAGACAGCAGATATCGCTGCTAGTATGCAGACGTTGACGGAAGCGATTGCCTCTATTGATGAGACGACCAAGACGCTGTTTATGCAGACGCTTGATGCGGTTAATAATGAACTGGCCAATTTATTTGCCAAAGTCTTTGGCGGTGGACAGGCTAGCCTGACATTGAACACTGACGAGATGCCAGCCAATACGCCAAAGTCCGAACAATGGCGGGCAGGGCTTACCTTAATGGCACAGCCGAAGGGTAAGCGTAATAGTCGTTTAGCGGTATTATCGGGCGGTGAAAAAACCCTTACTGCGCTGAGTTTGATTTTTGCGATATTCAAGCAGCATCCGGCACCGTTCTGTGTGCTTGATGAGGTTGATGCACCGCTAGATGATGCCAACGTCGCCCGCTTTACCAGTCTCATTCATGAGCTAGCAGATGATTTACAGTTTATCTTTATCAGTCATAATAAACTGACGATGCAAATTGCTGATGAGCTAAAAGGCATTACTATGCCAAGTGCCGGCATTTCTACTCTAGTTAGTGTGTCGCTTGATGAGGCCGCGCGCTACGTAGAGAGCTAAGAGTAAAATAGTTGTTACCAAAAGTACTATGAGAATCAGCACGATGCAAATATAATCAATCAATCAATTGGCATAAATGCAATTAAGCTTGACCTCAGTCCAGCATACTGGTTATAAAGTACACAATGTGGTGACGATATAGGTCAGCCATGCTAGAATATTGCCATTTATGCTCGTTTGTGTATTCCCTTTTGTTATATATACTAGGATGTATTTATCATGACCGTTATTCAGTTTATATTGATTGCCATTGCCGCGTTTATCGTGCTCGCAGGGCTGTTTATGGTCATGCGTAGCTTTAAGCGCCGCGGTGCTACCGAAGCTGCTGCGGTCAATTATGATAAAAATGGTATTCCGATCATACCGCGTCACGAGCGCAACATCGTTGATCAACCAGATTTTGATGATACAGTCGCAGGCAAGACGAGTATCGGTCCTGATCGTAGTTATTTGGATGCTGTGGTTGAAGAAGAGCCATTGACGCAAGCGCATACCAACGTTGATGCTCAACTAACGGCTGAGCGTGACCATGTAGCAGCTGACGATTATGACGGCATCGATGAAGCTGACTACGCGCGCTGGCAAGAAGAGCAACGCCGCGCCGATAATACTGAGTTTGTAGAAGTCGCAGATCAGATGCATATCGAACAAGAGCCTGATGCGTTCTCTAGTCTAATGTCAGCGACTGATAGCCTGATGCCAACCATCGATACGGCAGAAGAGCCAAGCTTCGATGACAACAGTCCGATATTGGATCAGCATCTATCAGAGTCAGGTGACGACGCACAAAACGGCCCATTGATTAATGCTAAAGACAATATCAATATCACCATCTTGCCGCACCAATATCGTGACCGTCCAGCGGCGATTATCCGTGGTCGTGACCTGCTAGCGTTGATTGATAAATATGGTCTACGCTATGGCGCGATGAATATGTTCCATCGCTATGAGCAAAAAGACGGCACAGGTATGCTGTGGTTTAGCATGATGGGTATCACTGATAGCGGTATCGCGCCATTTGATCCGCATAGTGTTGCGACCAACACTTATAACGGTGTCGTCGTATTCTTATCATTGCCACATCCACAAGCCGTGCGCAGCTTTGATAGTATGATGAGCATTGCTTATATGATGGCGAGCGATCTGGACGCGATTATACTTGATGAAGAGAATGAACCAATCACGCCTGAATACAAGCAGCAACTACGTAACCAAGTTCGTGATTATGAGGGCTAGGTGCTTGAGGGTTAGAAGTTTAAAGGCTAAAAGCTACGAAAGTTAAAAGCTGATTAATATTAGAAATTATATAAAGGGCAAATAGCGATTAACGTTATTTGCCCTTTTTTATTGCGCTTTAGTTTCTGCAAAATATTATCCGAGTATCCTACAAACTTGTTATCATATTGACATCTTGAATTGCAAAAAAGACACCGACTATGACTGACGCTACCTTATCAAATAATTCTAAAAATCTATCTGCCCAAGTAGAAAGCCAAGCATCTGCGACATCTAACATATCTAGTTCAACCGATGGCAATACAGACAATAGTACAAAAATTGTCTCAAAAATGCGTGCACTTATTGAAGCGTTAAAGACGCATAATTATGCCTATTATGTGCTCGACAATCCAATTTTAGAAGATAGTGAATACGATCAATTACGTCGCTCATTGCTTGAGATTGAAGAAGAATATCCAGATTTGGTACAGCCAGATAGCCCTATCAATCAAGTCGGCGATATGCCGCTATCGGCCTTTACTCAAGTCACGCATGACATTCCGATGCTGTCGCTGGGCAATGTATTTGACTATGACGAGCTACATACCTTTATGCGCCGCGTCAACGATCGTCTCAGTGACTCGCAGCAAAACCCCGAGTACGAGATGGAGCTAAAGCTTGATGGACTGGCAGTCTCACTGAAATACGAGCACGGTAAGTTTGTCCAAGCGGTTACGCGCGGCGATGGGCAGACAGGAGAGGATATCACTCAAAATGCCAAAACCATTCGTAATTTGTCACTATGGATAGCTGATGCTGCTGATATTGCGCTTTTAGAAGTGCGCGGTGAAGTATTGATGCCAAAAGCAGGGTTTGAGCGTCTTAATCGACTTAGCGAGGCGAGTGAGGGTAAAACTTTTGCTAATCCGCGAAATGCCGCTGCTGGTAGCTTACGTCAGCTAGATCCAGCGATAGCAGCCAGTCGTCCACTGGCATTCTACGGCTATTCGGTCAATCAGGGTTTGCCTGAAAATATCGACACACAGTCAGGGGCGTTGGCATGGCTTACCGAGCTTGGATTTACGGTCAGCGCTGTAGAAGTGGTGGCAAATCCACGCGCCGCGCAGACCTATTATGAGTCAGTAATAGAAGGGCGTAGCGATTTGCCATTTGAAATCGATGGTATGGTCATCAAGGTCAATAGCTTGTCATTGCAGCAGCAGTTAGGATTTCTGTCGCGTGAGCCGCGCTGGGCGACTGCTTATAAATTCCCTGCCGAAACGGTAATGACGCGTCTAAACGACATCGAGTGGCAAGTCGGTCGTACGGGTCAAATCACGCCAGTCGGTAAGCTTGAGCCTGTCAAAGTCGGCGGTGTCACTGTCAGTAATGTCACTTTGCATAACTTTGGTGAGATTCAGCGTTTAGATGTGCGTGCAGGCGACACGGTCAGCGTACATCGGGCAGGCGATGTGATCCCAAAAGTCACTCGCGTTTGGCACGATCAGCGCCCAGCTGATAGCACACCTGTCACGCTACCTTCTACTTGCCCTGTCTGCGACTCTCCTGTCGTCTTGCCAGAAGATGAAGCATTGGCGCGCTGCACGGGTGGACTATTTTGCCCAGCTCAGCAGACTGAGGCGCTTATTCACTTTGTCTCGCGCCGTGCCATGGATATCGATGGGCTTGGCGCAAGTTGGCTGATTAGCTTCTTTGAGCATGGTCTGGTCAAAACCGTCGCTGATATCTATCAGTTACACAATCATGCAGATGAAATGGTCACCTTTGATAAACTGGGTGAGAAATCGGTACAAAATATCATTAATGCTATCGAAGCGAGCAAGCATACAACGTTGCCTCGTTTTATTTACGCGTTAGGTATTCGCGGTGTGGGTGAAGGCACAGCACAGAATTTTGCTCAGCAATTTGGTGACTTAGATAGTCTGATGGCCGCCAGTATTGAGACATTAATAAAAACGCCAGATGTCGGAGAAATCACTGCTGAACTGACCTATAAATTCTTCCGTGCGCCGCACAATATCGAGGTGATTAACTCACTATTAGAAGCGGGCGTGTATTGGGACAAAGTTGAAGCCACCTCATCAGAAGGGCTACCGCTCGATGGACAAACGTGGGTGATTACGGGCGCACTGAGCAGCATGGCGCGTGATGAAGCCAAAGCCAAACTTCAGGCGCTGGGTGCAAAAGTCTCAGGTAGCATCTCGGCGAAAACCGCGGCATTACTAGCAGGTGAAAAAGCTGGCTCAAAAATGGCGAAAGCTGAGAAGTTAGGCGTCAAAGTAGTGGGTGAGGAAGAGTTTTTGGCGATGGTTGGGGCGTAGATGATGAATATTAATGACATGGAAGAGTTGAGTAGTATAGAAAAAGAAAAGATTAAGAGGTGGCAAAAAATAACGGATGAAAAAGGTAATGGTGATGTTTATGCTAAGGCACAATTTAATATTTGTATTACGTTACATGAAAAAGGTTACGTCGAAGAAGCTCTAGAGCTATGGCACAAAATACAGCGCTCAGATAATGCTGCGTTATATGCTAAATCACAAAGAGGTATAGCTATTATTTTGTATGAGAAAGGAGATATTGAAGGTGCATTAGTAGCGTGGCGTAACATTGAATACTCTGATGATATTGAAGAGTATGTTCAGGCAAAAAGGGAGATTAGCGATATACTGTATAAAAGAGGCGATATCGAAGAAGCTTTAGAGATTTGGCATAGCATCAGGCGCTCAGACAGTTTAGAAATATATTCAAAAGCCCAGCTAAATATTGGTACGGCTTTGTATGAAAAGAATGATATTGAAGGGGCTGTAGAAGCTTGGAAAAATATAGAGCGTTTATTTGACTCTGCATTATATGCCAGAGCACAGATAGGCATCGGTATCGCTTTAGTAGAAAATAATGATGTGAATGGAGCTTTGATAGCATGGAAAAATATTAACGAAAAAGATGATGCGGAGATATATAGTCAAGCACAATACAATATTGGATTAACTTTATACAAGAAGGGCGATAAAAAACCTGCTTTATTGTTCTTAGATGCCGTGAGTAAGGCTGATAGTCCTGATACATATGCAAAATCTCGATATTTGGCTTCTAAAATACTAAAAGAACAAAATGAATACCAAAGTGCATTGAAGTATTTATGTGATATTAATAATTTTGATGACGTAAAAATATACGCTCAGGCGGAACTATTAATTGCTTACTTGATGAAAAACATAGGTAGTCATATAGGCTTTCTAGAAGCATTGCATAGAATAAAGCGTGACGACCATGCTATACATTATGCTTTTGCACAATGGCTTATAGGTTTTGACTTTAAAAAGACAGGTGATACTGAAAAAGCTATTAAGATATGGAGTGGGATATTATTTTCAGATGACTCAAAAATATATAAATCTGCTCAATACAAAATTGGTCAACTTTTGATTTGTGATCATGAATCAAAGAAATATACTGAGGCTAGGAACGCATTTATTAACGCTGAGTCAGCTTATACTTATGAAACATACTGTTATAAGAAAATATGCGACTTGCTTTTAGATGCAAAGCTGGAAGCAGTTGGCAAAAAAGCATGGCAGTTGCTAGATAAGACCTTAGAAATAGTCGAGATTCTGCAGTTAGATTTCGGTCAAGATTCTAATGAGGAAAAATCTCCTGAAAGAAAGTTAGCACATTATACTAGCACTGATACGGCTAACCTTCTATTAGAAGTTAATGAAGAAAAAAAATTACCAAGCGCATTTCGTCTTAATACGATCAATAACGTTAATGATCCTAGTGAAGGACAGCTATTACACAACTATCTAAAAGGCGGCAAAGAACAGTCATTTCATACCCCAGATTTTGATGACAAGCTTCATGCATTCATTGGCTGCTTTACCTTTAATCATGACAGTCTTAACCAGTTCAGACTATATGGTAAGCAGGATAATAAAGAAGCTTCAGGTGTTAGTCTCGTTTTCCAAAAAGAGTTTTTTCAATCATATAATTCGTTAGAGGGATTGTCATTCTTATCGTTAAAGAGTGAAGTTCAAAGTTTGAATAATCATACCGTTGTTAATAAGCAGTCGATTATAGAGAAAAAAACTGATGATAAAATCAGTCTCAGTAAAAAGCCTGTCATGCGCTGTGTATACTTAGATCCTAATTCTGATTATATCCATCTCGCACAGCGTAACCGATTAACATTCTTTAGAGAGTTTGGTGATGAAAAGATAAAAACATCTAATGGTAATATAGATATAATTTGGGCTGATGTAGAATGGGAAAAATATAAGTTTGAATTAAGAAGCAAAGCGAAAGATTTTGAAAAGGCTTTTAAAGAGCTTAAGGTAATATATAAAGAGCTAACTAAGCACTTAGCTGATTTAGAAAGTTTTGAGTCAGATATTTTGATTGATATTAGCACATTAACAAACGAGATACTTTTACCTCTAAAGTACTTAATTAAACACTCAGCTTTTCAAGAAGAGCAAGAATGCCGGATGGTATATATCACCTCACTTGATGACCCTAAAGTTAAAATGGACTTTGGCAAGTTTCTATATGTGGAGTACGAACCAGAGGTAAAAGCGCATTTAGACAAAATCTACATTGCTCCTGCCGCCAGTCACTATGAGCCTTATTTTGCTAAGCTATTATGCGGTAAAAATGATATGGGTAAAAAAATTAAAATCGAACCCTCAAACAATCCTTACCGTCAGACTTCGTAATAAAATAGTAGCGTGCGTTATATAAACCAAAACACACGCTATCAAATTCTACTCCGCCGTCTCATCATGTCCTTCAACATCACTTTTCTTACCATCAGGTTTGATCTCAATCGGCAATACCAGTCCTTTGGCAAATTCATCAGATAGCACATAGTCGTAGCTACTAGCAGCGACATCAGGCGTGGTATGAATGATAAGCGTCATATCATTGCCATCAGTTAATTCGTGCGAGACATAGGTTTCGCTGAGTTGATCCAAGGCTTTCGATAGCGCTTCGTTACTTGCCATGCTCACCGTCAAGTTATGCTGAGCGGTCGCAGCATCCACTTTGAAGTAATCTGCATAATCTTGGACGTTTTGGCTATCGATGGCAAACGGATACTTATAGTTAGTAGGGTCAGCAGGATTTTCACCACTATCTACCAGTGACCAGTCGATGGTATCGGCTGTCGGCGTTGATGCGTCTTTTGCTGTCTCTGCAGCTTGCTCAGTGGCATCAACAGAATCGGTAGCATTATCGCAACCTGTTAGCGCCCACATGCTTGCTGTTGCAATTACCATCATACTTATTAGACGCTTTGCCATCGAGTTACCCTTTTGATTATCGATCATGGTTGATTTGCTCTAGCTGCTATTTTGACAGCTTTCTTTGTGCTTCTCTAGCGAAATACATCAGATGGTAAGTTTTGATATCGTTCATGCTTTATACAAGAATTACGGCATTAACCTCGCTTGAAGTATTACAGTTACATCTGCACTCGGTTTCCTTGTATCTAAATTATATTGAACTGACTATATAACCATCTACTTGGAACTGTTTTTTATAGCCATCTTTATATACATATGGAACGAAGACGCATAAAAAAGCAGCCACTATTTAATGACTGCTTTTTGTCTGTTGAGACTATGAGCTTATCTCTAACTGATTAGATTTGGCAGTTCACTTGATACTCTGTACCATCAGCCCATTTCATCGCAAAGATACCTTTATCACCTTTCATGTGCCATGCGTAAACGACTTCTGGGTTTGAATCATTTACATAGCTTGCGACCTCGCCTTTTACTTCACCGTTTAGGATGATTGGCTGCTCGGCCCATTGCACTTTTGGTAGAGTAGCATTGAGCATGACTTGTTCTTTATTGATAGATTGCTTTGCCGTGATGGTGCTGTCGTCAGTACAGGTGTATGGAGCTGGAGCCATACGATCATAGGCGGCGGTTGCTCTTTCTGGAGTTGGCGTATCAGTCGTATCTTGGGTTACCGGGGCGGTGGTTGCACAAGCGCTCAATAGAGCCAGGACTGGTAGGGTAGTCGCAATCTTAGCTGTCATTCTCATCGTACTCTCCAAATTTTTTCACTGATGTCGTTTACTTGTTCTTAATTATGCGTTTAGCACATGAGAGTTATAGTAGCGAAAAGGAACGGTTTTAATGTTAGAAATTGTTTGTTACCTGTTAGCTTCGTTACCCAACCGCTGTCTAATGTAACTTATAGTTTGCAACATGATGAAAAGTAAGTAATGTTAATTGTGAAATCCGCGACCATAAAGCTCAACGTATAAAAAAGCGCCTATCAATGAATGACTGATAGGCGCTTTTTTGTTTTACTTAACACACTCTGCTTCACATACTCTAAGCTGAGCATGCATTTTTATGCTATGAACACTACTTGGTTTTGCGCGGTGGCAGACCAGTATGCTGAGTCTGGAAGTTGCCTTTGCTGACTTTCTTCTTACTGTTTTTACCGA
>NZ_JBQSVM010000056.1:0-11929 GCF_052376235.1 Psychrobacter sp. AOP7-A1-24
AAATTTGATAGTATCAGAAAGCGTATGTAAAAAGTTATTTATGCCTATCGCCTCGATAAGATTCCCTACTTTATCATTCCATAATGTCATTCTTTCTATATCATGCTTCATTAAGAGTTGTCCTTTCCTATATCAAAACAAGCATCCTAAAAGGCATGCGGACTCAACAAGCTTATATAACTATAATACCAAAACTACTCTATCAGTATATGTGCACCTAACCATAATTTTTGAAATAAGGTTAGGTATAACATGACCTAGTATCTCTACAAGGATACCCTTGCACTACGACTCCTTAAGTTTTAGCTGAGCTTGTCCAGACTTGCGACTTGTAGCCTTTGTCCGATTTTTGAGGTATATGCTCAGACCAGCGAAAACAAGTGTCGCTAGAATAGCAATGACAACACTTATCGTGAATAAGTTTAGACCTCCGCTTTCCATAGCATAGCCAGCAATAGCTGGTGCCACTGCTGTTCCACCCATAACTGCGGAGCCTGCTACAGCAGCTACTATTCCCTTTGAATCTGCAGCAGCAGCTATTCCCATAATACAGCTATAGGTAAAAAAATGAGCAGTAGACCAGATGATAACCATTAACGAATATACAAACACACTTTGGGTCTGACTTACCACAAGAGAGATGATGCCAGTGACTACGACGCCTAATAGTAAAAGCTTATCTTTGCCATATCTACGCATCATCCATATCAATAATAAAGGTCCGAGCAATGAGGTTGCGCCATGAATGCTAAATAATAGTCCGACGCTTTCAGGCTCAATACTTAAACGGTTGGTCGCTATATTTTCAGCGAACACCCATAGCATCGTATCTCTAATAAAATAGCAAAACATCATTAATATAATAAAGACTGATAAAGGTTTGAATAGCACCTTATATTGAGACCTATCATTTTCATTGGAACCAGAATTTATCTTTGTAGATGGTATTGAGAGCAGTGCCGGTATCAGTAGACAGTGAAGGGTAATTAAACCTATAAGCGCACCTGGAAGAGACCATTGGATAATGAGACGTGGAAACACATTGAGTAGTACAATCATTAACAAAGTACCCAAAAGAACCACTCTATTAAATATCTCAGCCGACCGTGATCCTAATGCAGCTACTGATGAATTGCCAGCTGCCAGTGCAAAACCATATCCTAAACCTGACATCGCAAGGTAACCATAAGAGGTGGTCAAGCTATCAGATGATATGAAAAGTAGATTACCTATAATAGCTAATGCGGTACCAAGCAAGGCGAAATATTTTTTGGGAAAACGATGGATGATAGGGGCGATTAATAAAGAGCCGAGACACATAGCTCCAAGCTGTACGCTGACTAACATACCAGCTTCGGCCTCAGATATAGAAAAGTAATTGATTATGGCAGTGAATAGAAAAGGTAATATTAGTAAGGGCGCAAAGCCGACACCATATATAGCAGCAAATGGGCCTATCACTTCTCGATTGAGATAAAGCTGGCGAGATCCTTTGAACATAGAGCACCTTCCTTGAGTTGGTACGGTTGACTATCTGTTACATCCTATTTAGATACTATACTGTGGTTTTACAGGTAGGTATTACCCATAAGGGTGCATTTAGTCCATACAGTGATACAACACAGTTGCTATATATCCACTCGTAGCTTGTCAAAAGCTTTTTAATGATGATTTAAAAAAAGATTATAAAAAATAGCTTTCAAAAATTTTTATGAAAATACACACTTAAGGGTAATACCTTATAGTTATTGCCATATGTAATCATGTTTGAACAGAAAATTTGTTTTGTGTTTAAATATTTTTATTTAAAAGGAATGAGTGATGACGACAGGTATAGTTTTTGACGAAACGTATTTTTGGTATGATAGCCTAAATCAAGCATTCCCTCCTTTTCAGATTGAGCCGGGTGGCAACCCTGACAGGCCTGACATCAAACGCCGTTTTTATAACCTGCTTAATTATTCTGGTATGTTCAAAAAACTCACTCACTTAGAACCTCGTATCGCCACAGAGAGCGAAATTCTGCGCGTACATGGCACAGCATATTACCATTCACTGGTTGAGCAAAATTTATTGCCTGCTGGCCAAGGTGGTCCAGGTGCTGTATTTGCACAGGGTGGTATCGATATCGCTAAACTATCTGCTGGAGGCGCACTAGTCGCTGTAGAAAAAGTGTGCTCAGGAGAGGTCGATAACGCCTATGCGCTAATAAGACCACCTGGTCATCATGCCGAAACCAACAGCGGTGCAGGGTTTTGTATTTTCAATAATGTAGCGTTAGCCGCTAAGCATGCATTAGAAGTTGGTGGATTTCAACGTATTGCCATTGTCGATTGGGATGTTCATCATGGTAACGGCGCCCAAGAGATATTTTGGAATGACCCTGCTGTTCTTACGATATCCATTCATCAGCATTATAGTTTTCTTGAAGTAGATACAGGCACAGCTTTATATAATGGGGCAGGCGAGGGGGAAGGTTACAATATTAATATCCCATTACCTCCAGGTTCTGGTGATGCTGCTTATGAATCTGCTTTTGAAAGAGCCATTATTCCTGCTCTTGGAGCGTTTCAGCCAGATATGATTATTGTGGCTAGCGGCTTAGATGCTGGTTGTTATGACCCTCTCGGACGTATGGCACTGACCCCTCAAGGTTTTAGATCTATGGCCACATCTATCAGAGAGGCCGCTGAACGACTATGCGGTGGGCGATTAGTGATGTGTCAAGAAGGGGGATATGATTTAGCGTCGACACCTTACATGGGGCTTGGCGTTATTGAAGGTTTGAGTGGTATAACACTTGATTTAGAAAACCCTTTTCAAGTTTTTGGTGATTCTCTTGGCTACACTAAAGAGGTATTACCTCATCAAGCAGCTGTTATTGAAGTCGCTGAAAAGCAAGTCAAAAATATAAGTATCTAGTATAGAACTAACGGTCTTAGCCAAATAAAAGTACGAGACAGTGGTTATATGATTCTCAGAATTTAAGTAAAGTTCTGAGAATCATATAACCACTATTTAATCTATCTTAACAGCAACACCTGCCATTTTTACTGGCAGGCTTTTACGCTATTTCAATTGCTCTAATAAGTTCTCTAAAAACAAGTCACACTTGTTCATTTCAGAGATTTCTACATACTCATTGGGTTTATGACCTTGTTCCATTGAACCTGGACCACAGACAAAAATAGGGCTGTCAAAGGTTTGAGAAAACAAACCACCTTCTGTACCAAAAGATATTTTCCCAACGGTGGTATCATCTGACAGTAATGACTTTAAGAACTTTAATTCAGGATGTTCATGACTGGTACTCAATCCTGGATAAGCATTCATAAATTGGATATTGGCATACTGACTGTCAGCCTGTTTTTGTAAGTTTGTATTGATGATATCGTTAATCGTGTCAAGACTGTCTTCTGCTATGTGGCGTATCTCATAATCTATGGTACAGCTGTCTGAAACCACATTTAACGCTGTGCCACCTTGGATTTTGCCAACATGAATAGTGGTGTAAGGAATATCATACTCTTCATCACGTTTTCCGCTACGAGCCAATTCATTCTGACTGTCTACCAAAGATGTTACTACTTGTGTGGCAACATGAATCGCATTGCGGTAATTGGGTGCCATAGAAGAATGACCATTCTCTCCACTACAGTGCGCTTGATACACGGCTTTGCCTTTATGCCCTAATGCTATTTGCATAGAAGTCGGTTCACCGATCACGCAAAACCTTGGTGTCTTCATTAAATCCGGTAACTTAGGTAAGATATTTCTAACGCCCAAGCAGCCAATCTCCTCATCAAAAGATAGACATACATGCAGTGGGATAGACAGTTTCTGCTGACTGGCTTGGCACATTATTTTAATAATACAGGCGATAAAGCCTTTCATATCTGTCGAACCGCGCCCATAAATTTTATCATCACGTTCTTCTGCGATGAAAGGATCACTGTTCCAGTGATCTTTATTAGCAGGAACCACATCGGTATGTCCTGATAGTAAGACACCATGTTCTTCTATCGGACCAGTAGAGGCGAATAAATTGGCTTTGTTGCCTTCTTCATTGTAATCGACAACCACAACAATGCCGTGGCTTTCGAATAGATTTTTAACAGCTTCAATTAAAGATAAATTGCTTTTATAAGACGTGGTGTCAAAACCAATCAATGTTTTTAATATATCTATACTACTTTCTATATTTATTAGTGACATAAATCATCTCTTAAATTCAAATGTGGTTGATTGTTATTATAAGGTGTTCATTCCAGGGACATTGCCATCAGCAAAACAGCGCTGACAGTGCTGGATAAATGATTTAACCAATAGAGTGTTATGTGCATTGATTGGCGTCATAACACCTACTTTCATAGGTCTCAAATTTCCCTTGATTGGTATTCGTACTAGCTCTTTACCATCCATAGCAGTATTTACTTTAGGTCTAGTATTGAGAATGCTGTATCCCAACTCATTGGCGACCATTGTTTTAACAATTTCAACATAATGACTTTGGGTATGAATATTTGGGGTTAGACCCTGCTGTTCAAAAAGTGATAAAAAATACTCATAACTGTAGGGGATATCTAATAAAACCATAGGCAGTTTAGACAGGGTTTTTAGAGTTACGGACTTCTCTGATGCTAAAGGATGGTTCGCAGACACCAAAGCATAAGGTGGCAAGCTCGCTAGTGGCTGAAAATTCACCTGTTTCTCATCAATTTCTAAATCGAAGGTTAGTGCTAAGTCCAATTTATTAGAGAGTACAGCCATCATCAGCATGCGAGGTGTATCTAGGCTTAAATCAATCTCAACTTGTTCAAAGGTTTGTGAATAATGCTGTATGACTTCAGAATATAAAGTTGGGGCTGCTCCAACATAACAACCTAGCTTGAGCTTGCCTTTTACCTCACTAGAAATCTCAGCAGCCCAATCATACAAATCTGACGCTTCATCTAAAATTCTTTGGCATTTTTTTTTGAGTATTTCGCCTACTGGCGTTAGCTGTAAACCTTTCGCATGTTGGCGAATAAACAACTGCACATCTAACTCTTGCTCAATATGAGTAATAGCGGCCGAAATCGATGGCGACGAGATATACAATTCTTCTGAAGCGGCTAAAATGCTGCAATGTTTGGCAGCACCAACGAAATATTCCATCTGACGTAAAGAGATTCGGCGGTTCATGTATATACTCATATATTTAATAAAAGGGTACTTTCACTGTACCGCAATTATTAAATATAATGTATCGTATTACACTATTTTATTCATAAATCGCCAGGGACGCCGTAACTTGGTGCAGTCGTTGGATCAACCGCTCTTGTTATGTAGTCATTCATTTGTGGCGCGTAAACCTCCCAAGCAGTCGATAGGTCGTCAATCGGGTTCTCTGACCAGTCTATCCGTAAGTCGACGATAGGCCACTGTATGTCTTTCGCCATGACCATCAATCCAACCGAATGGACTGGTCCAGCTTCGCCGCCAGCAGCCAAACCAGATTTCATAGCGATCAATAGTCGCTCTGCTAGAGGTCCATCAGCTTGTTCAAACGCTTCAACAATCGCTTGTGGTACCGAGGTATTGTCGAGTAAATTTCCCGCACTAACAACATCTTCACCAATAAAATGCCCATGAACGCCTAACGTATGTTCTCCACTAAATACCGCGCCTTTGTCTTCATTATTTAAGGCAACCAATTGGCGATACTGTATAAATTCTTCATTTTCAACCAAACGCTGAATCGCATTCTCTGATGTATTATCTTGCTGTAACATATCAAGAATTTTTTTACCTAGCATAGGGTCCGTAATGTTCTGACTCATTACCATGCCAACCCCAGCGCGACCATGCAAACATCGTGATGCAACTGCAGGTGAAGAAGATGATACGGCACCTCCAATTTGTCCTGTTTTTTTACAGCGAGCGATAATAGAAAAAGTCATGTTAATCTCCAAATGCAATAATGTTTACCTGATGGTTTAAGTTTACGTTAGTCAGGAATAACAGCGGTGGCATCTACTTCTACCAACCATTCAGGTCTTGCTAACGCAGTGACTACGATACCTGTAGAGACAGGGTATACGCCTTTTAGCCATTTGCCAACCACACGATAAACCTCTTCACGATAGCGCGGGTCAATGATATAAATCGTGATTTTGCAGATATCTTCTAATTCACCACCTGCTTCTTTTAATAGCATATCAATGTTGTACATCGCTCTTTCTGTTTGTCCTGCTGCATCAGCCAGACAAACGCTTTCTGTGGTTTCAAGATTCTGACCAATTTGACCACGAAGAAAAACAGTGCGTCCTCTCGCCACAACTGCCTGACATAGATCATTATCTATATTTTGTTCGGGATAAGTTTTTTTGGTGTTGAAGCAGCGAATCCTTTCATGTTTCATGTTCTGTACCCTTTAATTCAATGAATGAAGAAAATTTAGTATAGGTAAACTCTGAAACCTTATCTATTTTGATTTTTTGCACTGCTGATTCAGAAATAGTAAACCAAAGAAGGTTTCTATTTTTTTTGATTAGCATCACCCAATTATTTCCTTTTATTGATTCTGTTTTCCTGAAGCAATAGTTATTAAAAGAGTTATTTAAATTGTTGTTGTTTCACATAGGATGTAGTTAGACATAAATCTACTGGAGAAAATAATGCAGACGACGGATACGTTAGTAATTGGGGGCGGACAAGCTGGTATTGCAATGAGTGAGCACCTATCAAAAGAAGGTATTGAGCACATTGTCTTAGAAAAAAATCGTATTGCAGAAGCATGGCGTACTCGCCGTTGGGACTCTTTAGTTGCTAACGGACCTTGTTGGCATGATCGCTTTCCTAGCATGCTGTTTGAGGATGACCAAGAAGGGTTTATTCATCATGATAAGGTTGCTGATTACTTCCAAAAATACGCTGAACACATCAACGCACCCGTTCAAACAGGTGTTGCGGTGACTAAAGTTACGCCTTTACAGGGTAGACAAGGCTATCACGTCACTACCTCAGAGGGTGAACTAGAAGCTAAGCGTATCGTGGTAGCAACAGGGGCGTTCCAAGTACCTTCTATCCCACCGATTATCCCTTCCACTGCTAACGTGCAACAAATCCACTCAGATAGTTATAAAAATCCTGAACAGTTACCAGAGGGTGCTGTATTGGTGATTGGTAGTGGCTCATCAGGCGTGCAGATTGCAAAAGAACTAAATGCTGCTGGAAAAAAAGTCTATTTGTCTGTAGGTGCACATGAACGCCCACCACGACGCTACAGAGGTCGTGACAATGTTTGGTGGTTAGGTGTGTTAGGCGGTTGGGACAGAGAAAAACCAAATGATGGGCCATTAAAAGGCTTTGCTGTCAGTGGTATGAACGGCGGAGAAACAGTTGATTTCCGTAAATTAGCTCATGACGGTATTCATTTATTAGGTTTAACAAAGTCATTTTCTAATGGCACCTTAACATTCAACGATGATCTATTCGACAACGTTAATGAAGCAGAACAGAACTACTTGGCGCTTTTGGATGTGGCAGATAAATATGTTGAGGACAATGGTCTAGACTTACCTGAAGATCCAGAAGCTCGTGAGTTCTTAGAGCTACCTGAATCTATCAATAATCCAACTTTATCAATAGACTTTAGTGAAAATAACATCACTAGCGTTATCTGGGCCACTGGTTTTAAGTATGACTACAGCTGGTTAGAAGTTGATGTACTGGACGATGTCGGTCGCCCACTGCATAACCGCGGTGTTACTTCAGCAACTGGTATTTATTTCGTGGGTCTACCTTTCTTGTCAGGGCAGGGGTCGTCCTTTATTTGGGGAGTTTGGCATGATGCTGGACGTATCGCTGAACATATCGCTATCAAGAAAAAGTATCACGAGTATAGTTAAGGACGCTAAATACGCTAACAAACCAAATTTCTATAGGAATAATTGATGAATACATATAACGAACTGTATATTGACGGCAAATGGGTGACACCATCAACTGGAGCCACTATCACTAATATCGACCCTAGTAATGAAAGTGTGATTACCGACATTGCTAACGCGTCTGTCGAAGATGCAGAAGCAGCTATTAAAGCAGCTAGAGAAGCATTTGATAACGGTAGTTGGTCTGGACTCACAGGTACACAACGTGCTGAGTATCTGCGCGCTATTGCCAAAGAGATCAGAGACAATTTGGATTTCTTGGCTCAGTTAGAAGTACAAGACAACGGCAAGCCTTTTACAGAAGCCCAGTTGGATATGAACGGTGTAATCGATTGTTTTGAGTTTTACGCTAATCTGGCAGAAGACTTTGATAACAACCAAGAGTCTGAGGTAGAGATTTATAGTGAGGATTATAGCTGCCTAGTTCGTAAAGAGCCGTTAGGTGTCGTCAGTGCCATTATTCCATGGAATTTTCCTCTAGACATGGCTGCTTGGAAAGTCGCTCCTGCTTTAGCCGCAGGTTGTACGATGGTATTAAAGCCCGCAGAAGTCACCTCAATGACGGCCATAGAGCTTGGCCGTATCTGTCAAAAGGTTGGGTTACCTAATGGCGTATTAAACATCGTCACTGGTCATGGATCAAAAATAGGGCCGATCTTATGCGAGCATCCTGCTGTAGACAAAGTCGCCTTTACTGGTAGTGGCCCAGTCGGCAAGCAGATCATGCGATCGGCTGCAAATACGGTGAAGAAAATTAGCCTTGAGCTTGGTGGTAAATCTCCACTGATTATTTTTGATGATGTCGATATTGAAACAGCAGTTGAATGGATCATGTTTGGTATTTTTTGGAACCAAGGCCAAGTCTGTTCTGCAACCTCAAGAGTATTAGTTCAAGACGGTATCTATGATGAATTGACAGCGCGCTTAGTACAAGAAGCTGAAAAAATTGTTATTGGTAATGGTATGGATAAAGGGGTTCAGTTGGGGCCCGTCGTCAATAAAAAACAGTATGACGCTATTATGACGACGCTTGAAAAAGGTAAGTCTGATGGTGTCAATGTCTTAACTGGTGGCAAGCGAGCCAGTGGATTTGATAAAGGTTATTTTATTGAGCCGACCGTTTTTGGAGATGTTCCTGAAGATCATCCTATCTGGACAGATGAGATTTTTGGGCCTGTTGTTGCCCTTAGACGTTTTACAGATGAAGCAGAAGCGGTTGCGAGTGCTAATAACTCGGAGTTGGGTTTGGCTGCTGGCGTTATCTCCAAAGACATTGATAGAGCCAACCGTGTCGCTCGAAATCTGCAAGCAGGTATTATCTGGGTCAATTGTTCACAGCCGCTATTTCTACAAGCGCCTTGGGGTGGTTACAAGCAAAGTGGCATAGGACGAGAGTTGGGTGCTTGGGGGCTTGATAATTATTTAGAAACCAAACAAATTACAACATATCACAGCGAAGCACCTTTGGGCTGGTACTTGACATAAAGGTTAGTTGTTACTTTTTATTTGGTAAAGAAGTCATATTCAGAAAAATTTAAGTTGGTTGGTGGCATGGATGTTATCAATCAATAAAAGTTGCTAATAATTTATTCGCTCTTATCCATAACACAGAGCGAATAAATTACTTCTAAATGTTAATACTACTGGTCTTATATTTCACATTGGCTATTAATCATATTAAGGGATTTTATGAATATGACTCTAAACCCACCCACGCCAAATTTTCTATTAAAACGGGCTCTGCCCACACTTATTATTATAGTGGCGATCTATCTTTTATCACTATTACTTGGTATTCATATCAATGCCGTCGCCCTAACCATTATATTAATGGTCACGTTTTGTCTAATCAAAATGCCGGTTCCTATTGCCCTTATTATGGCTGCTTTATTAGGTGGTCTACAATCGGGGCTTTCTTTTGGAGATTCATTAGCCGCTTTTAATGAAAATTTGCTTTCGGGTGCTCAAATTGGTATTACCTATATCATGATTGGTGCCTTTGCAGTGGCATTGGCTCGTAGTGGATTATTAGAGCTATTCGCAGCTAAAATCACCAAAAAAATGGACAGCAAAACATCCACCGCGCATAAACGTATTAAGTGGACGCTGTTTATTATATTTGCAGTCGCCGCATTGATGTCACAAAACTTGGTTCCCGTACATATCGCTTTTATTCCTATTCTTATCCCACCACTGATTCATATTATGAATGAGTTGAAAATTGACCGCCGTGCCGTTGCGTGTATCTTAGCCTCTTGTATCAGTGTCGCCTACTTACTCATACCGTATGGTTTTGGGGATGTGTATCTCAAACAAATATTATTGGCAAGCGCTAATGACGTTGGTGCAAGCTTAGGTTTTGTTGCGACAGCTAGCATGGCACCCAAAGCGATGTTCTTTCCAGTGATGGGGATTATTGCCGGTATGTTGTTCGCAGTATTTATCACATATCGTAAATCCCGTGAGTATAAAGACCTTCCAGTATTAACCTCTACAGTTAAATCAGAAAAACCCATCAATAAATTTCAGATTGCTATTACGCTCATCTCGATTGGTGTCGCTTTAACCTTACAAATTATGTATGACTCATTATTAGTAGGGGCGTTAATCGGTTTTGTTATCCTATCGTTTTCTCGTATTTTCCGTTGGAATGAGCAAGATGGTGTCTTTACTCAAGGTGTTGCGTTGATGGCAGAAATCAGTGTTGTCATTACACTTGCGACTGGTTTTGCAGGTGTGATTACTGCAACTGGTGAAGTAAACTCATTGATTGAACTTTTCATGAATTATATTGGTGACAACAGAGTGATGGGTGCTACTGTCATGATATTGATGGGTCTCTTCATCACCATCGGCTTTGGGGATTCATTTGCCTCTGTCGCCATTCTTGCGCCTATCTATTTGCCTTTAGCCTTATTACTCGGTTTTTCACCATTAGCCAGTTTGGCAATATTGGGGGCATCAGCAGCGTTAGGCGATGCAGGCTCGCCAGCATCTAGTATCACACTAGGGACCACAGCAGGTTTGAATGCGGACGGACAGCATGATCATATGATAGACAGTGTCATTCCTACCTTTACGCATATTAATATAGGAATGGTGCTATTCACTTGGGTTGCTGTAGTGTATATACTTTAATGACTCATAGAATGGTGACCAACATCGTTTTTGGTCGCCATTCCTAGCCTTTGATACCTATTACTATTTGTCAGGGAGGCTCATGAACACTCAATTAATCAGTCCAATTCAGCCATATTTTATATTAGATGCGCAAAACAGCTACCAAAAAAAAGAGATCAATCGTGATGGTATTGCCCACTTTTATTGCTTTACCTTAGATAAAGAAGGGGAGGCAGTCAGTGTGGTGCCCGATGCCAGTATTGATGTTATTTTTAAATTGCATAAAGACAAACCTGAAGCATGGGCTTGCGGCAGTTGGCGAAAGCTTGGAAAAACGGTATTCGAGCATGGTTGCTCATACTTTGGCATACGCTATCAAATTGGTATAGTGCCGAGTTTTTTGTCCATCAAACCAGGAGACATTATTGATCAAAGCATTCCTTTACAGGATATTTCTATACTAGGCGCTTCTTTGGTCGATAGACTTTCTAACTGTCGAAGTTTTGAACAACAAATCTGTGTATTCCAACAAGCTTGTAGTCAAAAGACGGATTTATTGCAGTCTTCTAAGCTATATCATGTACTGATTAACCTGATGTTAAAACATCACGGTAATATCAGCATCACCGAGTTATGTCATCAAAGCGGCTATTCTGCCCGAACCGTCAGTAACTCTTTCAATGATTATTATGGTTTTTCTCCGAAAGCATGCAATCTAGTTTTAAGATATCAGCACGTATTAGATAGGTTGATGCAAAATGATTGTAAGCGCTTAACCGACCTTGCAATTGATAGTGGCTATTCAGATCAAGCACATTTTTTTCGACAATTCAAACAATATAATGGACAAGGTCCAAGAGAGTTCCAGCATATGC
>NZ_JBQSVM010000057.1:0-11092 GCF_052376235.1 Psychrobacter sp. AOP7-A1-24
GTTCATTCAATCATCTTAGTAATCTTTGTCCGTAGTATCAGAAACAATAATGTTATCAGCGTCATTCAAGATAACAATCACTTTTTTACCATTACTTTTAAATCGTTACTTACACAGTGTTACTTTATTAAAGCACTGATATTATTAGAATAATGTAGATTATGCAGAGGAATGTAATTGTGCCATTACAATTTACTTGAACGATTACTCAAATAATTATTGAGCGATTGCTCAATATCATTTATAGTAGTCTCTATTGACTCACCTACTAAGCAAAGTCGCTGATCTTGAGTAACCACTCAAGCTAATAATTAAATGTGAATCAGCGACTACTTCGAAGTGAGCATGGAAAATCTAAAACACACTAAATCTTAAACCTATTATTAGGAATAATATTATGACCGAATTTACTTTACACGACAAAGACACAGCTCCAGCAGAAAGCAAAGACTTACTTGATTCTTCTATCAAAGCATTTGGCATGGTACCTAATCTACACGCCGTGATGGCTGAAGCACCAGGTCTACTAGAAGGCTATCAGCGTCTGCACGAATTGTTCTTAAACAGCAGTTTTGATGATGAAGAAACCACTGTTGTATGGCAAACTATCAACGTTGAACATGCTTGCCATTACTGTGTACCTGCGCATACTGGTATTGCTAAGAGTATGAAAGTAGATGACGCCATTACTGATGCATTGCGTGATGAAACGCCACTACCAACTGCACGTCTAGAAGCGCTACGTGACTTCACGCTTTCTGTTGTACGTGATCGTGGCAATGTTGATGATAGCGCTGTTCAAGCATTTTTAGATGCAGGCTACACTAAGCGTCAGGTTCTTGAGGTTATTCTTGGTGCTGCTCAAAAAGTAATGAGTAACTACACAAACCACCTAGCTAACACGCCAGTTGACAAACCATTCCAAAAATTTGAATGGCATAAAGCTGACTAATATGTTTTTCAGCTAACGCTGACACCGTCCATTTGATGTTTTCATGCTGTTGTTCGAAACATCTTCGGGCAGCAGTTTTTCATTTTAAGTTATCGTTAATGAGAGATCCTATGGAACAGGCAAAAAAACCTTTACAGATAGACATCGTGTCAGATGTTGTGTGCCCTTGGTGCGCTATCGGCTATAGTCAATTGGCTGAAGCATTAAAACAAACCAACACGCCACATGAGATTCACTGGCATCCATTTGAATTGAATCCTAATACGCCGCACGAAGGACGAAACTATCGTGAGCATATTATGGAGAAGTATGGTACGACTGCTGAAGACGTTCAAGAAGGCCGAGCGAGAATGACAGCAGCAGGTGCAGAAGCTGGATTCCATTTTCAGTTTACCGATGACTTTCGTACTTACAATACTTTTAATGCGCATCAGTTGCTACATTGGGCTGATCAGCAAGGACGTATGCACGACCTAAAACAAGCATTGTTCGTCGCGCATTTCGTCGATAATAAAAATGTGGCTGACAGTACCGTACTTGCAGATATTGCAGCAGGTATCGGACTCGATCGTACCGAAGCGCTTGCCGTTATCGCAGATCAACGCTTTGCCAATGTGATACGTGAAGCCGTACAGCACTCAAGGCAGCAAGGTGTCCAAAGCGTACCATCGGTTATCTTTAATGGTCGGCATTTGGTGAGCGGCGCACAAGGTGTAGAAAACTATAAGAGTATTTTAAAGCAACTAGCAGACATGCCAGAATAAAAATAATAAACTGGATCTGATTGACCAATTGCACTCTACTGAGCACAGTCTATAAAAAGGTATCATCATTATGTCAAATTCTAATCATTACGAGCCACCTAGCGTCTGGACGTGGGACGCTGACAGCGGCGGTAAGTGGGCAAGTGTCAACCGCCCTATTGCTGGCCCAACGCATGAAGCAGTGCTACCTCGCGGCAAACATCCATTGCAGATCTACTCAATTGGCACCCCTAATGGCCAGAAGGTCACCATTATGGTCGAGGAGTTATTAGCATTAGGTGTGACAGAAGCTGAGTACGACGCGCACCTTATCCAAATTGGTGAAGGTGGACAGTTTTCGTCAGGTTTTGTTGAGCTAAATCCAAACTCAAAAATCCCTGTGCTTTTGGATACAGAGACTGGTAGCCGAGTGTTTGAAAGTGGCTCTATCTTGTTTTATTTGGCTGAAAAGTTCGGAAAACTACTCCCTAAAGATGCAGCAGCACGCACTGAAGTGATGAACTGGCTGTTTTGGTTACAAGGCTCTGCTCCTTACTTGGGCGGCGGTTTCGGACATTTTTATTTTTATGCGCCCGAAAAGTTTGAGTACCCTATCAATCGATTCACAATGGAAGTAAAGCGACAGTTAGATGTCCTAGAACGAGAGCTTGCAGAAAATCGCTATCTAGGTGGCGATGAGTATACGATTGCAGATATAGCCACTTGGCCTTGGTATGGTAATCTCATACTAGGTCAAGCATACGAAGCAGGAGAGTTCCTACAAGTTGAAAGCTATCCAAATGTACGTCGCTGGGCAACAGAGATTTTAGAGCGTCCTGCTGTACAACGTGGTCGCAAGGTGAACCGTACTTGGGGTGAACCTGCTGAGCAATTGCATGAACGTCATGATGCCTCAGACTTTGAGCTAAAAACTCAAGACAAATTAGATGCTAAGGCAACTGAAGAAGCAAAAAAATAGACGCTTTGTCTATTACTTATTGGCTTACTTAAATAGTCTTGTTGGGCAATTTCAAAGGTAATGTTAACTTTTCCTATTACTACTTGGGACTACTGTAAACATTCAACACTTTTGCACTTAGGACTGTTAATGTAAGGCTGCTAAATAAGAACTAACCACAAAAACACTATCAAAAAGGATAAGAACTATGTCAACAGATTATGCTCAAAAAATTCAAGCTGGTACTACATTTCCTGAAATGGAAGTACAAGTATTGAATGGTGAAACGACTTCATTAGGCAAACCTGAAAATGGTCATGACTGGAAATTGGTCGTTGTATACCGCGGTAAACACTGCCCAATCTGCACAAAGTACCTAAATACTTTAGAGACTATGAAAGACTCTTTTCATAACACTGGTGTCGATATTATCGCAGTATCTGCAGACAGCAAAGAGCAGTTAGAAGGTCATCTAGAGCAGATAGACGTTAACTTCCCGATGGCTTATGGTCTAACTATCGAACAAATGAATACACTAGGTCTATATATCTCTGATCCACGTTCAGAAAAAGAAACTGATCATCCTTTTGCTGAGCCTGCTGTGTTCGTTATCAATGCTGAAGGAAAAGTACATATTGTTGATATCTCGAATGCACCGTTCTCTAGACCAGATCTTGAATCATTGGCAAACGGCCTAGCTTTTGTTAGAAATCCAGAAAACAATTATCCTATCCGCGGTATGCACGGACAGTAAATCGATAGCGTTTAATTCATTCGAATAATCGTATGGTTTAAATACCAAGGGTGTATTGAGGGAAATCCTCAATACACCCTTTTTTGTCTATTGGAGTGGTTAGGTTGGATACATCTTAGTTTTATAATGACCTACTTTTGCTCAATACCATTCGTTCGTCAAAAGATATTTTGAACAGTACTGTCTATTATTTGTTGTTAACACTCGTACACTGAGATTGATTTCCTGCTAAAATCATGCAGTAACATTATCAATATCTCATCATAGGTATGAGTAAAAGGACTCAATATGCGATTGAAATCAATCGTTCAAAAACTACATGAACGCACTCCAAAATTGGGCAAAGCTGCCTCGCTGACAACTGCAACCAGCGTTATCACTTTTAATAGCATGTTAGCCGGTCTACCTGTCTGGGTGATGGGTGCGACTAAAGCTATCACTGGTGCTGCCATCGCGGACAAAGCTGTTATTGATGTGACGAACTATTGGATTAATAGTAATAATGCATTAATCGATAACGTATTACCGCGCAAAGACTGGCGCATTAACTTACCTGATGACGTGCATACAAACGGTAAGTATCTACTGGTTAGCAATCATCAGTCATGGGTTGATACCAGTATCGTGCAATATATCAGCGAAAAACGTTTACCATTGACACGTTTTTTTACCAAGTTTGAGCTCATATATATTCCCGTCATTGGTCAAGCTTTTTACTTTCTCGACTTTCCTATGATGCGTCGACACTCAAAAGAAGCCATCGCCAAAAACCCTGCTCTAAAGGGTAAGGATATCGAAGAAGCGAAACGAGCGTGTGCATTACTCAAAGACAAGCCTTTTACGCTATTGAACTATCTAGAAGGGACTCGCTTCACCCCTAGCAAACACGATAAGCAGAAATCCCCTTATACACATTTACTTAAGCCGCGCGCTGGCGGGTTATCACTGGCTATGAGTGCATTAGGCGAAGAGATCGATGGGATTTTAGACATGACGATTGTCTACCCTGACGGTGTACCTACTTATAGCGATTTATGGAAAGGTAACATCAAACGTCTAGGGGTCGATGTGCGACATATTGAGATACCTAAAGAGTTGTTTACTGCGATCAAAGAAGGCGGCTATGAAACAGATGAAGCAATAAAAGCGCAGATGTTTGACTGGGTAGAACAAGTATGGCATCAAAAAGATCAGCTAATCACAGAAATGCTAGCTGACTTTGAGACCAATGATTTTGAAACCAACAACTCTGGAAATAAAGAATCTGAAACTGAAGATAACATTGAGCAGGCTTAGCATATTATTTATACCAAAAATCCTTATTATTTGATAACCTCAAGGTATGTCTCACGTGTACTAATATGATAGAGGTAAAGCCATATAATGATGAAGTTTCGCGAAAAATGGTTTTGGGCGTTATGCCTTGCAGTATTAGTACATGCTGGGGTTTTCCTTGTTTTTTACCTCAACACCCAGCAGACGGATTCGGTAGAAGTGGCTGATAGCCAAACAAGCATGACTGAACCAGCAGCTATCAATGAGGTAACTCTACCTGAACCTGAAAAGGTCTATACCACTACTGTCACTAGCACTAAGACATCGGATGACACTAACGACAATATAAATGAAACCGTCAATAAAAAACCTGAGGCTGTTAATAAGCCTAAGGCATCCCAACTAACAAGTAGTGATAAGCAAATAGCAAAAGTAGAGAGCAAAAAAGCATCCCCTTCTCCAGATGTAAGTAACATCGATAATAAACCCAAAAAATCCGCTACTACATCGAAAGAGTCAGCTCAGATAATCGATACTCCTACGCAAAAAGAAAATACGTCAAATACTCAAACAGATAACGAAACCCAGTCTATAGTTGCAAACACTGATGATAATTTGGAAGAGCTTAGAAGCAATGCAGGATTATTAGATATAGACGTTCCTGCTCAAAAAAGTAACGTCACAATAGATAAAGACTACCTTTCAGCAAAATCTGAAGTAGAAGATATCAATAATCAGCTGAGTGCCGCCATCAATGAAGTTAAAAAGCGTAACCAGCAGAAAATTGACGAGCAACAACAGTTAAGAAATAAGGTAAACATCAAAGATAACCAAAACTCTCCTGACAATCCCAACTAATTCTATAAAAGTTATAAGTAGTAGCATCATTGGGCCCTATACTTATATATATAAAAAACCCCAGAAATCAACTGGAGTTTTTTAATCTCATTGATAAATATTCACCGATGAACTATTAACGCTCACCCAAACCTTCTGATAAGGTTTTGGTAATTGGCTTAGTTAAGTAAGATAATACTGTACGTTCCATCGCCTTAATATCGACAGAGGCGGTCATACCAGGCTTTATAACAATCTCATCACCGCGTCCCTTAAACTCAGCACCATTAATCACAATTAATACACGGTAGTAAGGCTCTTCGCCTTCAGGTGTTTTTTCCATTAACGTGTCTGGACTGATATAGTTGACTGTACCTTTCATGGCTCCAAAGATAGAGTAGTCATAGGCATCAAGCTTAACGGTCGCTTCTTGACCTTCTTTGACGTAAGCAATATCAGCAGGACTGACCTTTGCATCTATAACCAAGTCACTACTGGTTGGCAGAATCTGCATGATGATCTCGCCGGGCTTAACAACACCACCAATAGTGGTCACGTTGATATTTTTAATCTTGCCTTCTGTGGGAGCCATCAAGCGTTTTTCTTCAAGCACTTGTGCTCGATCTCGCAACTGCTCAAGCTCTGTATCTAGCTCTTCCTGAGCCTTTGTCATTTCAGCCTGTGCTTCTTCAAAATACTTATTACGCTTGTTATTAATCTGCGCTTCGATATCAGCAACTTGACGGCTCAGTTTGATGACATCAGCCTGACTGACATCGCCATACTGCAATAGAGGCTCATTCATGCGTAGTTCTTGACGTGCCAGCACCAACATTTTCTGAAGAGAAGAAACTTCTTCATTGATAGCTTGACGACGTCTATTGTATAGCGCTCTTTGGTTTTGCACGTATTCAGGATAGTCCTCTATCCCTTTAGGAAATACCAACGGTTTTTCAAAAATCTCAGCGTTTAATCTTGCTAACTTAGCAGTCAATGCAGCTGTTTTAGAGGCAGAATTATCAACAGCTGCTTTAGCACGCTCTTCCTCCAACACTACCAATAATTGACCTGCTTTAACTTCCTCACCTTCTGTGACAGCCAACTGAGTCAATACGCCGCCTTCTGACGCTTGGATTTCTTGCGTTCGAGCACTGGCGATTACCGTTGCTTGCGCACGGGTCACTTGGTCAATCTTGGCAAATGAGGCCCAGACAATTAAAGTGACAATCCCGATTAATGCTATCCAAATACTCAACCTTGAACGATTAACCTTGGGCTTGGTGGGTGTGTACTTATACTCTGACATGCCTACTTCCCTTGATCATCTGTTGAATGTTTGGCTTTGATAGGTTTTACATTGATATTTCTTACTCTAGAGGTAGCAGGCTTATTTTTTTCAGCACCTTCTTTTGACGGTTGATTGGATTTGTTAGCGATTTTATCTTTTTGCTGTACGGTAGTTTTATTCTTTGCTTGATCATTTTTTCTAAGCTCATCAAGTACCGCTTGTTTTGGACCATCGATAATAATACGCTGGTTATCCATAATGATCAGCCGATCTACCAAGTCTAGCAATGCCGTTTTATGAGTAGACACAATAAACGTCTGCCCTTTCGTTAACTCCTGACGTAGCACTTGTAGACAACGCTGCTCTTGTCGATTGTCCATAGAAGCCGTTGGCTCATCTAGCAAAAATACATCTGGCTTAGTCAGCAGCAAACGGGTAAACGCTACTAGTTGTTTTTGTCCACCTGATAGGCCTTTACCGCCTTCGCTGATGGGTAGATCAAGACCGCTCGAATGACTGGATACTAAATTGATTAGTCCTGTTCTATTCAAGGTATCTTGAAGAACGTCGTCATTGGGCGCTGCCATACCGATTAATAGATTCTCACGCAACGTTCCTTGAAATAGTCGATGATCCTGCTGCAGATAACCCAAGCGCTCACTAAGTGTCTCACGACTGACCTGATGTATATCAAGTCCGTCTAACAATACGCGCCCTTCCGTTGGTGCGTACAATCCTGCCAATACCTTAAGCAAGGTAGATTTACCTGAACCAATAGGCCCAAGTATCGCTATACGCTCTCCTGGCTTAATCGATAGTTGTGGAACCGTAATGGCTGGTCGATCATTGCCTTGATAATTAAACGATAATCCATCGCACTGATATGCTCCTTTTATATGCGTAGGTGATAATGGATACGCAACGCCTTGGTTGTCTTGCTCAAGCGCAAACAGACTCTCGATATTCATTTTGGCGGCTTTGGCATGAGCATACTGTACTAGTAGATTGGGTATTGCCATAACAGGTGCCAACACCCTACCACCAAGAATCGAGCAAGCAATCAGCCCACCCATTGTCATGTCACCTTGCATAACAACAAACGACCCTACGATTACAATACCGACATAGCTCGCTTGTTGCAGCATTTGCGTGAAATACGTTAAATTGTCATTGGCATGCTTCATATCCAAATCATTTTTGATAGTGACGTCCATCACATCCAGCCAACGTGAGAGAAACTTCCAACTACCCGCCCCTGCCTTTATTGTCTCAACGCCTTCCACAGCTTCTACTAGCAAACCTGTCTTATAATAGGAGGCCGTCGCACCCTCTGATGCGATGGCATCGATGCGTTTTCGAGCAACCAGTCCCATCGTAATAGCGATAACTGCCGCTATCACTGGCACGACAGCCACTAGTGGTGAGCCAATAAAAGCCACCAGGCTGACAAAAATAATAGTCATGGGCAAATCGACTAAACCAAAAAGCGTACTGGCCGTAAAAAAACTACGTACTTGCTCATAACCACGTAACTGCGCCGCCATAGAGCCAACTGACCCCGGCATTTGGTCGATACGTACTTTAAGTAAACGCTGGAACACTTCTCGAGACAGGTACTGGTCTAAACCGACGACAACCTTATCCATGATTCTTGAGCGAGAGAACTTCATAAACGCTTCAAACATAATCACTAAGAAGACGCCACTGGCTAAAATAATCAACGTATATTCGCTACGCGTTGGAATGACGCGGTCATAAACTTGCATAGAAAACAGAGAAACGGCCAATGCCAGCATATTAATCAGAAAAGTAGCTATGACGGCTTCAGCTAAAATACCTTTATAATTACCTAAATCAGATTTTAACAGATCAGAAAATGAGGCTTTTCGCTGCTTAATATGATCTTCTTTTAGACGAATACGCATGACCAAAGTCAATTCTTCGGCACGCGTGTGTACCTGCTGATTCGCTTGTCTAAAGTTCCAGCTTTTCTGCGGTGTTTGGCTATCGATCACGCCCCAACCCATGTCTGAGCGATATGCTAATAATGGTAAAAAAGCGGCATCAGGTTGCTCTAATATTTCTGGTGTATCGGTTATACCGATACCTTGTAGTACTGCAATGACACCGCCTAGCTCATGAATGCTTTGACCTTGTACATCCGACTGCTCACTATGACGTTTAACAACATCATGAAGCCGTATATTGTCTACTGGATAGCCTTGCTGTCCGAGTAAATGCTTAATCGCATCAGTCAACGTTTCGGTCAGATCGACCTGCTCTGAGTGTTGCAGCTCATGGTGACCAACAGACTGAGACGGTGTCTTTTGTAATTGTGCACTCATATTAATCGCTTATTTAGTATTTTAGATGGTTGCATATGTAGGATAGGTTACGCCTGGTTGAATGACTTTACGATTTAATTATTTGTCATGTCGTCTTGTTCATTTATCGGCGTAATACTGTAATCATCATTTAACATGAGATATTCACCATTGTTCAAGCTTTGCTCTGTTGTGACAGGTAAATTGACATTGACATATTCATCTGCAATGTTATCTCCATAACCAAACTCGCTACCGGCTCTGTTTTTATCTTGTTTGTTGAGCCATTTTTTTACAGACCCTATCGGGCTAAATAAACTCACTGGCTCACGATTACGAGAAAACTGTTGCCATTGCATAACGCCAAAATCTACTTGTAACTTATAAAATGACCCCAACATCTCTGCTCGGGTCTGCACTAGCTGGACTTGGTAATCATTATGCTCACGTACAGCATTGAGCACTTCTAACCATGATTTACGTCCTGCAATGAATTGGCGACGATAAGAGCTGACCACAATCTGGGCACCTGCTACAGCGGCAATCAATGATGTCTCTCGATCTTTAGCACTAATAAACTGTTGATACTGTACTTGGATTTCTTCTATGACATTACGTCGTGCCGCTTCCTGATTCTGTATCAAGCTATTGACCTCTGCTTGCGATGCACGGGCTAGCGCAAAGTTGGAAAATCCTGCTCCTGGTTCATAGCTCAGACCTACTGAAAACTGTCCGTCATTTTCATCATCTTCATGATAGTAAACATGTTCGTATTGAGCATATACGGTTGGATATCTTGCTGCCTGCTGAGACTCAACACCCTGCTTAGCAGATTCGATTTGAAAATGGTTTTTTACGACGGTAGGATTATAAAATCCTGCCCTATCAAAGGCCATTCTTTCAAAATCAACAGATTGACGTTTGGCCTGCTCAACCAATACTTTGATATTCGGTATGCTCGTTACGCTCATTTGAGATAACGGCTGACCAATGATTTGTTCCAACCTAGCAGCAGCAATACGTTGCTGTTCAACTGCAGCTTGATAAGAGGTCTGTTCTTGTAAGATACGATTGGTTACTAGATCAAGTTCAATACGAGCCGACACGCCTTGACCAACACGGCGCTGCATCATTGCTTCAAAATCATCCAACTCTTTTATATTTTCAACATAGACACTTTGCTGGGCGACTGCTTGGATATAACTCTGCCACGCCTCAATCGTCGTTTTGGCTACTGAGTTTTGCTGCTCATAGATATATTCGACTGCAGCTTTGTCATCAAATATAGCCTGATTAACATCTGCTGTGAGCTGACCCCCTGTCCATAGAGGCTGGCGAATGGTGACCTCTGATATAAAATCACTGTCTCTGTCATAACCTGAGCTCACGCTTGGGGTTGGCAAAAGGTTTAATTTAGCCGCATTAATACCCTCAGTGGTCGCTTTTTGACTCGCTCGAGCGGATCCTACTAAAGGATGTGTTTGAATGGCCTGTGCCACCAAGTTATTGATTTGGAAATCTGATACTGCTGCATGGGAAGTCACTGTAAAACATATACCAGACGCCAAAGCGGTCATGAAATGGCGCACTGAAATACTACGAAGTAACTGCTTACGATTTGGCGATTTTTTCATATTAATTTCAGTAACCATCCTTGTTAAAACACGCTGGAATATATATTTAATACTACTGTATTAAACCTCAGTTTATAAGGCAATAAGATAATTACCTTGTAAAGTCTAATGTATAAAAAAGTGAAAATCTCAATAACGGAAATTTATTTATTCATCGCAAATAGTGTAACACTGAACAAAAGATATCTTGCATAAATTAGCTCCTCAAAACATAGAAAAATGATAATAAAACGGCTCATAGAATTCGCTTTACCACCGTAAACTAAATACTGTGGAATCAGAGTCAGTTAAAAGAACATAGAATATGTCATCTAAATCCTGATAAAA
>NZ_JBQSVM010000058.1:0-10872 GCF_052376235.1 Psychrobacter sp. AOP7-A1-24
TAATGGATTTATTATTTGGTCACTATAATTTTTTGGGTGAATAATGCCAAGTAGCCGCGATGATTATACAGGTGCGTATACGCATATTAGTCTGACTATGACTAACTCTCAAATATCAATTCAAACGATAGCGTGTTATGACCTTCATAAAAGTGGCTCGAGCTTTTAGCTTGCTGGCTATTGTCACAGCCATACAAATTACATCACTGACTTATGCCCATGATCCTAGTGCACATACTCTGCCTGCCAAAGAATGGCAGATCACCGGCGAGACTAGTGTCGCTGCTAATTTTATCAAATTAAAAGACGACAGGATTTATTTGACCGGCAGTCACCATCAGCTACTCTCTTTTAATTTTTCGGACTCTTCAGCCAATGATCAAACCTATATTCTAGAAAAAACGCCCATATTCAAGCGATCAACCAGCTAGCAGTGATTGAAAATCTAGTAAGTAGTAATCAATTAATGGTTATTTAAAATCCAAACCATTAAACAATCGTGGTGAGGACGCCAGAGCATTCGGATAATTAGACAATGGGGGCGGGCATTCTGGACGCGCTGATAATTACCAATATCATCGTGCACCAACCCACCTACAGTCATAAATTGGTGAAGGTAAGCCCATTGCTTATGCACTAGAAGGCTTTCCTATCTATGATGAAACCGATGAAGATCTTGATGAATATTTAGGCAAATTCAATGAAGACAGTAGCTATGAATACTATGCTACTTCAGAGCTCTCATATTTAACGGTAGGTTTACGCGGAGCCGAGATCACAGATTACAAGATTATTAGCCCAACCCAATATAGTCTAACCTATACCCATCACGGTCAAGAGCATAAGCTGGATTATAGTTGGGATGCTACTGAAGCGACTAAAGATACTTATACTTTTGAGTTTATTGATCCAGAGGGCACGACCGTACAGACTTATAAACGCACTGATGGTATACAGAAAAAATAATGTGCACTTAATGATAACACTCAGTTATAGAGACAAATAAGCGGAGTTTTAGACCATCTTATATAATGCTAAGGAAGCATAATGAAACCTATTTTAACACTTGCTTTGCTAACCACGACTGCATCTTCTCTATTGCTGGCGGCGTGTAGCCAAACTCAAATAGACTCAGAAGCTACCGATGCCAATGGGCAAACGATAGCATCAATAAACAGTAGTGCAGATGCCAGCAGTTATACTGGCACCGCTAGCTTAACTCAAGGTCTTGCCCAGACTGACGTGACAAATGCCTATGAATGCGACCGCGGTCGCCAAACCAACATCGGTAGTATTCAGTCAACTGACGGTAAAATATGGACAGTACCAGCAGCGACCAATTTGCTCAATACAGAGTTCCCAGTGGCGTCTGACTTAAACAACCCCTGTACGGGCAACGAATATCGCACTGCCAGTGAAGCCTTAGCTCAACTTGATGGCTCAGACATCATTGAAATAGATGCAGATGGTGAGGTGTATACCGCTTATGTCTTTGCAGATAATTATTTTGAGATGTATGTCAATGGCGTAGTCGTCGGGCGTGACAATGTACCGTTTACTCAGTTCAATTCAAACATTGTACGTTTCAAGGCAAAAGCACCGTTTACCGTTGCTATGCATTTGGTGGATTGGGAAGAAAACTTAGGCATTGGTTCAGAGAGTAATCAAGGCTCGGAATTCCATGCAGGAGACGGTGGTCTAGTCGCTGTGATCAAAGATAAAAATAACAACATCATTGCCAAGACCGATGAAAACTGGAAAGCACAGACCTTTTATACCGCGCCGATTAGAAACTTATCCTGTGTTAGTGAGTCAGGTAGCGATCGCCTATCCAGCAATTGTATTACCACCGCCAATGTACAAGACGGTTCGGCAGATTATGGCTTGCACTGGGAATTGCCTACCAACTGGCAACAAGCAGACTTTGATGACTCTAGTTGGCCGAACGCTACCACCTATAGTAACCAAACCATTGGGGTAGACAACAAATCAGCTTATACCAATTTCACAGATATTTTCGATAACGAAAAATCAGATGCTGAATTTATTTGGTCAACTAATGTAGTGCTCGATAATGAAGTTATCGTACGCTATACAGTAAATGGATTATAAAGTCTTATTTAGATTGATCAATCTTTATGAAAGCTATTGAGTAATAAACTTGCAGTTATTAAACGCCTATATTAATAATATTATCTAGTACAATTGAACGTCATGTCTGAACACTCTATATTCATAGCTATTGGTGTTCAGAAACTTTCTGTTTTAGTTAAAGCGACATCAATATAGACGACTATTACTATCGAATATTTTAATCCGTCTCTACTTATTCATATTAAAAACAGACTTATTACTTAGCAGTAGTAAGTCTGTTTTTGATGTAATGATTCTCGTAGATGCTCGACAAGCAATTTCAACCTTTGATCTGGTTGCCTTGCTTTGGGGTAAACCGCATACATTCCCATTTTCTTTCGTGTAAAGCGTTGCAGAATCTGGGTGAGCGTATTTTTCTGTAGTTCTTCATAAACAAGTGCTTTTGGTAAAAAGGCGATACCTAGGTCGCTAAGCGTGGCTTGCTTAATCGCATTAAGATGATTGCTATGAAACCGACCCTGTACTGTAATTAATTGCTCTGTACCATCTATGTATAGTGGCCATATACCATTAGACAAATTATCAAACTTATAGACCAAACACTCATGGCTCTGTAGTTGGTCGGGGGTATGAGGTGTACCGTGTCGCTCTAAATAGTCTGGCGTTGCACATATGATCCAATGGCTATCTATAAGGCGTCTGGCAATGAGTGAGGAGTCTTCAAGCTCTGCTGTTCTTATGGCCAAATCAAACCCTTCTTCTATCAAATCAACCAGTCGATTGGTAATGTATAAATCCACCGATATTTCTGAATGCTGTTTGCAAAATTCAGTAATAGACTTACTTAATACCAAATTAGCGGAGACCGCTGGCATGGTGACACGTATGTTGCCTTTCATATTTTCACCATAGCCTGTGATGGCATTTTCAGCTTCTTGAAAAGCAAGTTCAACAATCTTAGCTTTGTTATAAAGCGTCCTTCCTGCATCGGTTAAGCTTAATTTCCTGGTTGTTCTATAAAGTAGCTGTGCATTTAGGCTCTCTTCTAGTCTTGCTATACGTTTACTAACTACTGAGTTGGTTAATGATAGTTTTTCAGCGACTCTCGAAAACGACCCTTCCTCAACCACCTGAACGAATAAGACCATATCGTCAGCTTTAGTCATACTTGTTCCCCAATTGGCGTAATACATTTTTGATTATAGCAAAAAAAGAAAATAACATTATCCTTTGATGCAATATACCAATGTATTGACACAGCGTAGAATATTTTAGGAAATTTTGAGCATTTGGCCTTGCGACTGGTAAAGATTGTTTTCGACTTCACCTGACACACAGCATGAAGTCACAAGATAAATGCTTAAATGGTTAGTACTCAAGGAAGACTAAACAATAAAAAAGGATTATGATTTTGAATCAGACAATATATGGACTACTGGCACTACTGCCAATCGTTCTCTGTGGTATTTTTTTGATAGGCTTGCAATGGTCAGCCAAAAAAACTATGCCAATTATCTTGGCTGTTACAGCCACTCTTGCTCTTTTCGTATGGGATATGACGCTCACTCGAGTGTCTTCATCTATTATTCAGGGAACGATCATCACCGTCTCAGTATTGTGGATAGTTTTTGGCGCTATTTTCTTACTGAATACCTTAAAACACACGGGTGCTATTGCCGTTATTCGATCGGGCTTTACCAATGTCTCGCCAGATAGACGTGTACAAGCCATTATTATTGCATGGTGCTTTGGCTGCTTCCTTGAGGGTGCAGCAGGTTTTGGTACAGCCGCTGCTATTGCTGCACCTTTACTGGTAGCGATAGGCTTTCCGGCGCTAGGTGCCGTGCTAATGGGAATGATGATACAAAGTACACCTGTATCGTTTGGTGCGGTCGGAACACCTATTGTGATAGGCGTAAACAAAGGCTTGGATACAGCTGCTATCAGCACTCAGCTGGCTCAGCAAGGGCTAGAGTGGGGTGACTTTTTACAACTGATTACTAGTCAAGTGGCCATTCTTCACGGTGTCATTGGTACATTTATGCCACTCTTTATGGTAATGATGCTGACTCGATTTTTTGGTAAAAACAAAAGCTGGAAGGAAGGCTTTGAGATTTGGCCGTTTGCTATTTTTGCAGGTTTGGCATTTACGCTTCCTTATACTTTAACCGGTATCTTTTTAGGACCAGAGTTTCCATCACTGGTCGGTGGTTTAGTTAGTGTCGCCATCGTTGTTAATGCGGCAAAACGTGGATTCTTAGTTCCAAAAACCACATGGGATTTTGAACCGCAAAAAAACTGGCCAAGTGAATGGCTTGGTAAGTTAGTCGTTAGTAAAGAAGATTTGACGCCGAATGAAGATGGCAAGAAAATGCCTATTTTCATGGCATGGTTCCCTTACTTACTAGTTGCGCTGTTGTTGGTTTTTTCAAGAGTGTTTGTAGGCTTTAAAGATTTTCTGACTAGTATGACGTTAGACTTTACGTCAGTATTGGGTGAGGCGGATATTAGCGCTGGTTTTAGTCCTTTATATTTACCTGGTGGATTGTTGTTAATCAGTGCTTTGGTTGCCGCTTTTTTCCAAACCAAAAAGCCAGGTAGTGCACTAAATAGTGCGCTCAAAGAGTCAAGCAAGACTGTATTGAGTGCTGGTTTTGTTCTTATCTTTACGATCCCAATGGTCAGGATTTTTATCAATTCAGGCGTCAATCTATCAGATGTGGCAAGTATGCCAGTTGCGAGTGCAGAATTGTTCGCTGGTACTTTTGGTAATGTTTTCCCCTTAATTAGTGCAACGATTGGAGCACTTGGGGCCTTCATCGCAGGTTCTAATACCGTTTCTAATATGATGTTTAGCCAATTTCAGTATGAAGCCGCAATTAGCTTACGTATTTCACCTTCTATAATTATAGCAGCACAAGCCGTTGGTGCAGCAGCTGGTAATATGATTGCGATACATAATGTGGTGGCGGCCTCAGCAACCGTAGGTTTGCTTGGTATGGAAGGCGCTACCCTCAGGCGCACGATTTTACCTACTTTATACTATGTATTATTCTGCGGAATAATCGTTATGGCTGTCATTTACATTTTCGGTTTTCAAGGTCCTTTAGCACCATAAGGCACATGTAACCTCCAAGATAAAGAGATTGATATGCATTCATCAAACCTTTTCTCATCAAATATGCCTTCTCAAGACATCATTAGCCCTGATCAGGTGTTAGACAAACTAACGAATGTATTAGGTGCTAGTAATGTACAGGCAGATCCAGAGAAAAACGAGCACTATAGGATGGGGTGGCGTTCTGGCGGCGGAGCTGCATTGGCTGTTTTGTTTCCGCAAACATTGCTGGATATTTGGCGCAGTCTAGAAGTGTGTGTTGAAGGCAGTTGCATCATTATTATGCAAGCAGCAAAAACAGGATTAACCGAAGGCTCGACGCCAAGCGGTAATGATTATGATAGACCTGTGGTTGTTATTAATACCCTTGCCATAGACCAGTTGTACTTGGTCAACAATAATGAGCAGGTGATCAGCTTACCTGGCGCTACTTTGCACCAACTACAAAGTCAGCTTAATACGGTCAATCGAGCACCTCACTCAGTCATTGGTTCATCGACTTTAGGGGCGTCTATCATTGGTGGGGTTTCTAATAACTCAGGAGGGGCCTTGGTTAAAAGAGGCCCTGCTTATACTGAGCTTGCTTTGTTTGCACGAATAAATGAACAAGGTCAGCTGGTGTTGGTTAATCACCTAGACGTAGAGCTAGGTGACACGCCAGAAGCAATACTGACGAACTTGCAGAATGGGGATTTTGATAAAAACAAATTACCTGACAGTGGCAAGATGGCATCAGACAAAGAGTATATCGCTAGAGTAAAAGATGTTGATGCAAGCACGCCTAGTCGCTTTAATGCGGATAAGCGGAGACTATATGAAGCCAGTGGGTGTGCAGGTAAGCTTGCTGTATTTGCAGTACGGCTTGATACCTACCCAACGGCTGTAAAAGAGCAGGCTTTTTATATAGGTAGCAACAGTGTGAGCGAGCTTGCACAGTTGAGAAGACAGATATTGTCCAACTTCAAAAACATTCCTGAAGTGGGCGAGTATATGCACCGTGATATATTCGATGTATCTGCCAAATACGGCAAAGACACTTTCTTGAGTATCAAACACTTAGGGACAGATGCCTTACCGCGCTTGTTTGCTATTAAAGGCGCGATTGACGCAAAATTTAGTAAATGGTCGTGGATGCCCAAGCACTTTACCGATAAAGTCATGCAGTTTGTAGGTAATATATTTCCAAAGCATTTGCCTGAGCGAATGATGGAATATCGTGATAAATACGAGCATCACCTCATCTTAAAAATGAGTGATGACGGTATCGAAGAAGCGCAAGCGTTTTTGAAGTCGTTTTTTGCGACCTCAGAAACAGGCGCTTATTTTGAATGTGATAAAAAAGAGTCAGAAAGCGCCTTCTTAAATCGTTTTGCTGCAGCAGGTGCCGCGATACGATATGAAGTTATCCATGAACAAGAAGTAGGCGAGATATTAGCATTGGATATTGCTATACCACGTAACGAGTTAGAGTGGCTAGAAAACTTGCCCGAAGAAATCGAACAGCATTTGGACAAAAAACTTTATTACGGACATTTCTTTTGTTATGTGTTCCATCAAGACTATATCTTGAAAAAAGGTAGTGATGCAAAGCATGTCAAAAAAATGATGTTGAAGCTTTTAAATGAGCGAGGGGCAAAATATCCTGCTGAGCATAACGTCGGTCATTTATATGAAGCTGAACCCGATTTACAGAACTTTTATAAAAGCTTAGACCCAACCAATACGTTCAATCCAGGTGTTGGTAAAATGTCGAAAACAAAACGTAATTGCTCTTGTTGTCTATAAGTGATCGTTAAAACTAGTATTAAGCTGACCATTTATGAGTTGCTAAGTAAATAAATAGTTCAGTGTTTTTTATAATAAATGCTCATTAACACCCAAAAGCACTGCCGATTGGTAGTGCTTTTTTATTATTTCTTGGTGAATGTATCAGTAGCCTCGAGTTCAGAAGCACATTTATTCAAAATGATTTTGTTATCTATTGTTAAATACCAGTCGATGCTATGTATAATGCAGCACTAGCATAGCTTTCACTCAGTATGACCCTTACTCATAGGCCTTTAATAAGAAGATTACATTATGTCAAACAAGCGTCCTTTATATATTCCTGTTGCTGGACCCGCTCTTTTAGAAACTCCTTTACTGAATAAAGGCAGTGCTTTCTCATCAGAAGAACGTAGTAGCTTTAATTTAACTGGATTATTACCTCATAACATTGAGACGATTGAAGAGCAATCATTACGTGCTTATCATCAGCTGAGCTCATTCACTGACGCTATGGATAAGCATATTTATTTGCGTAATATACAAGATACTAATGAAACCTTATTTTATCATCTAATTGAGCAGCATATTGAGGAAGTGATGCCGCTCATTTATACCCCAACCGTTGGTCAAGCGTGTGAAAAATTCTCGCAAATTTATCGCCGTAAACGGGGTTTGTTTATCTCATATCCTGAGCGTCATAAAATCGATGATATGCTGCAAAATGCCACCAAACAAAATGTCAAAGTGATCGTTGTTACTGACGGTGAACGTATCCTAGGTCTAGGGGATCAGGGTATTGGTGGTATGGGCATTCCAATCGGTAAATTGTCTTTGTACACGGCTTGTGGTGGTATTAGCCCTGCTTATTGCCTACCAATTTTGCTGGATGTCGGTACCAACAACCAACAGCTACTCGATGATCCGATGTATATGGGCTGGAGAAATCCGCGCATCTCTGGCGATGAATATAATGAATTTGTCGATTTGTTCATTCAAGCCGTTAAGCGCCGTTGGCCAGAAGTGTTATTGCAATTTGAAGATTTTGCTCAAGAAAACGCCACACCGCTATTGAACAGATATCGTGACCAATTATGTTGCTTCAATGATGATATTCAAGGCACTGCTGCTGTTTCGGTCGGTACCTTGATTGCCGCGTGTTTAAATAAAGGTCAAAAACTCAGTCAACAAAAAATAGCATTTTTAGGTGCAGGATCAGCGGGTTGTGGTATTGCTGAGCATATTATTCGCCAAATGCAGCGTGAAGGACTGACTGAAGAGCAAGCCCGTAGTCAAGTATTCATGGTTGATCGCTATGGCTTATTGACAGATGGCATGACAGAACTGCAAAAATTCCAAGAACCGCTAGTACAAAAAGAATCAGCTATTGCAAGCTGGGATAAAAGTAAGAAACTTGGCTTAGCGCAAGTGGTTAAACAAGCAAAAATCACCGTATTGTTTGGTGTTAGTGGACAAAAAGGGCTGTTTACCCAAGAAGTAATCGAATCGTTGTGCGTGAACACTGAACACCCAATTGTATTACCACTTTCAAATCCAACCTCTCGTGTCGAAGCAACGCCGCAAGAAGTGACCAATTGGAGCAAGGGTAAAGCAATCATTGCGACGGGTAGCCCGTTTCCTCACACTACTTTTAACGGTCAATCCTTTGAGGTTTCTCAGTGTAATAACAGCTATATTTTCCCCGGTATTGGTCTAGGTGTTTTAGCAGCACGAGCGACTGGTATCAGCGATAACATGTTAATGGCAGCAAGCCAAGCACTTGCAGATATATCAATGGAATATGAAAAAGTGCCTGGTGCCATTCTACCTTCTATCAACTTTATCAGAGAGATTAGTGAAAAAATAGCGTATGCTGTGGCATTGCAAGCGGCTCAAGATAAGCTGGCACTACCTATCACAGCGGAAAACTTACAACGCCGATTGAAAGCAAATTTTTGGTTACCTGAATATCGTAACTATCGCCGCACTTCGTTCTAGGTCGTAAATTAGGCATGAAAATTCTGAGTATTTAGTACATTATCTAAGTAATGTACCAAATAAAAAAGGTTGTCAACGCTATACTATATAGTGTTGGCAACCTTTATTATTTCTATCAAAACCAGTTGGTTTATCAAGCTTACTTCCAGCACTTCTTCAGCGTAGCTCAGCTTTGCTATTCAGCATAGCGCCATGTTATATCTCTCAGTACTATTCGTACTTTAGCTTAGAAACTGATTGATATGCTTACTAATTTCATCGGGTTTCTCATCAATCAACCAGTGAGCGACATCTTCGATCCAGACAAGCTTCGCGTTTGGAATTGCTTCCTCCAGCTTTGGCGCATATTCTGGTTTCTGGAAAGGGTCTTTGTCACCCCACATAATCAATGTCTGATGTGGAAGGTTATTAAGTTCGTCAGTAATGGCCTGAGTATATTCTTTATTTAACCGTCTGAGATTACGAAAAAAGGCATGCTTGCCGTTTTCAGTTGACCAAGGCTCAAGATACATCTCAATAAGCTCATCCGTCATGACGCTCTTATCATATACACCTTTTGGTAAGAAGCCTCGCATCATACTCAAAAAGTCCTCCAGACCCATCTCCGACTCAGCACCAGGTTCCTGTAGCGGCTCAAAATCTGGGATAGGCCATGAATCAAAGCAAATGCTATCTATCAAAGTCAGCTTACGAACTTTCTCTGGATAATTAACTGCTATCAGCTGGGCAACACCGCCACCAATATCATGTCCAACAATATCTGCTTGCCGCGCACCTAGGGCGTCCATTAACTTTACAACCATATGACTTTGGGCATTAATAGACACATCTGCGCTTTCTGGTTTATCAGATTTTCCATAATTGAGAAGGTCGGGAGCGATGACCCGATGTGTTTTTGCAAGTTGTGGGATAATATTTCGCCACATGAGACTATTAGTCGGAATCCCATGCAGCAGGATTACTGGACTACCTGAACCTTGTTCCAAAAATGCAATTTTATGGCCATCAATGTATGTATAATTTTCTGTTATTTGAGTACTCATAGTATCCTCCTAAGAGACAATATTAATAATTATGAAATCATTCTATGAAAAAGGGAGACAGTTTTTTGGCTAAGATAAGCCAACAATTGACCCTAACGTTATAATAATATTGTGTTGTGAGAAGTTCGTCAGGCAACATCCTTAGAGTTAGATAAGCTAACTTGACGAAAGTGATATTAATCATACACCAATAGGAAAAAGATTATGGTCTTGGCCGTTATAGGTTTGTATCTCAGCCGTTGGTCGTTTGTTGAAGGGTTTACGAGACCTATAAGGTTAAAGCTGTTTACTTTGTCGCGTTGAAAGGTTTTTTTACATTGGTAGATTAAATCTGCTTTCTCTGTTTGGTAGAGGTTGGGATTTGAAGTTGCTTATATCGATAAAAAGTATGTTGAGCAGTTCTATTGTTCAGCACTTCTGTTGGTTGCTAGTAAAATAACGCTTTTGATTTCTTCGGCTAACTTTTGAGAATTAGTCAGGTCTTAAGGTCAAAGTAAGACAATGATATATGCACTGATCAATATGCCTTAACAGCCACACCTACTACTCTCACTGGCAGGGTTGTACATTATTTTAACTGTTTGAGTAAATTCTCTGTGGCGTATCTCATAATTTATGGTACAGCTGTCTGAAACCACATTTAACGCTGTGCCATCTTGGATGTTTGCCAACATGAATCGCATTGCGGTAATTGGGTGCCATAGAAGAATGACCATTCTCTCCACTACAACGCGCTTGATAAACTGCCTTGCCTTTATGTCCTAATGCTATTTGCATAGAAGTCGGTTCACCAATGGTAACCCTCCCAAACTTAAGACACCTAATAAATAGAATTAAGCTGCCTGATTGAGTTTC
>NZ_JBQSVM010000059.1:0-10338 GCF_052376235.1 Psychrobacter sp. AOP7-A1-24
TACACTACAGCTTTCATCTATCACTTCTCTGTATAAGTCCAATAACTTAGAACACTTGGTAAAAACTTTCGAATAAAATAACGTATCCCTCTTTAATCAGAATATACTTCATACTCTCCGCTTCGACCTGTAAGTTATGCTGAAAAAATTGTATAACTGAATTTAGTCAACTGACGTCCCAAGACTAAGTTTGTTATCACTAAGAGAATGCGAGCTACAGCATGCAATTTAAAGTAGATACTGTTGAAAAATGGCATACGAAATCAGCAAGTTGCATGTATCTACTTAACAACTAATCATAGCGTTATAAACGTCATACTCTTTAAGCTTAGCTAAGCCACATATAAGAACAGAACCACCTAGCTACTAACTTTCTTCATATACTGAACGACAAATATATTCTTTATTGCTAATCATTGAAGAGTTTTATCTGTAGACTATTATCTTTCAAAGAACAGCTAATACTACTGTTTGTGATACTCTGAATTTATTGATAAATATATCTACTTGTTGATAGGTATATTTATATTAAACTCTAAACCCTTATTACTATTGACCTATATCCGGAAGTTACAGCTATATATTGTGTATTGTTATTGTAAGAACAAGGACTCATCATCCCTTGGCCGCAGGTTCAAGTCCTATTGGGGCCACCAAACTCAAACCCTTACAGGCATTAGCTTGTAAGGGTTTGAATTTGCTTAAATTTCATACAAGTGTACTGATACGATTGAAGTATGATGACTACTTTAGCTGAAAAACTGGAATAGAATTAAACCATCTACAAAACATATTGAAGAAGAATATTTAGTGACTATCATTCCTATTACCTAATGACAATCCAGCTATCAAACGTTTTAGTTTTGTAGAAGTTGAAATCGTAAATAATCAATCTTATTAAATAGTTAGTATGATTTTAGACATAAAAAACCCTCCCAACACTATAGTCGATCCACTATAAAATAAATACAGCGATACGAGGTACATTTTGTGCCGCCTCTGTCTGCGTAGGCACAGCAAGCAAGAAGAATGTAACCCATATCGCGTAGTTGTACCTCTTTTATTTAGGACTGACTATATAAAATATACTCTCATCCAAAATCAAAAATCCATCGTTGCTGAAAGCATAAATGTGCGCGGCTCACCTAAAGCAAGATCATTATAATGTGCCGTTGTCCAATAGGCTTTATTCATCACGTTATCGACGCGTGCTCGAATGGTGAGAGGTGTTTGATTAACAGAAGTGATATAACGTGCGCCAAGATCGTATGTGGTGTGACCTGGTAACGACTGTATATTATCATTTTCAAGGTATTGTTTAGACACAGTATTTGCATTCGCTGTTAGCGTTAAATTTTCTATAAAGGGCAAATCCCACTCTGCCCCAATTTTCGAGTACCACTTTGGAACACCTGCGGCTTGATTGCCTTCATTAACACCATCATTTGTTTTAGTTAACTTCGCATCAATATAGGTAATACCACCCATCAAGCGTACGCTTTCAGCAGGCGACCCAAAGAACCCCCACTCTACACCTCGATTACGCTGTTCACCAGCATAAGAGAAAACATTAGTATCTGTGTCGGTATAACTATTGGGTTTTTCAATTTCGTAGAGACTAAGGGTATGAGCAAACTCGCCAAGATCCATTTTTATCCCTATTTCTTTTTGTTTGGTTTTATAAGGAGCAAATATTTCACCCGAGTTTTCTGCACTTGTTGGTGCTGTAGCGCCTTTACTTAGCCCTTCTATATAGTTCGCATACAAAGAAGTCTGATCCGTCATCTTTATAAGAAACGCCACTGACGGCGTTATAGCGCTTTCATCATACTTAGTACCTGAGGATAAGGCACCTCCCGTTTGTTCTGTTGCTAGCTGCTGATACCGAGCACCTAAGGTGAGTTGGTATTTATCCTGATCAAACGATAAGGTATCTGCAATTCCGTAGCTAGTTAAACTTGTGTCAGTCGTCAATAACAGCGGTGCGTCAAAATTTAGGCTAGGAGTTTCCCATACTGGATTATAAATATTAGTGTCATATGTATAAGTGGCGTCAAAGTACTTAGCATTTAAATTGTACTCTTCATTGTAACGGGTAACATTCGCCGCAAGCTGATGCTCAATAGCTCCTGTCGAAAAATTGCTGTTCAGCCCTACTTCCATAGAGACTCTTTCATTATCATCAGCAACGTATCCAATCGTCGTATTTATATCTCCGTCAGAATTATATACCTGCGCTTTTGCTGCACTGAGTCCTTTATACTCCATTTTATTAGCACCTAAGGCGGCATAGACAGTCGTTTGATCAGTCACATCGAAATCACCGCGTGTGATTGCGCCTTTTGTTTTAGTATCATAAAAAGCCCAGCTTGGGTTCAATAACGTATCTGGATCTGGTGCACTAGGAATATCAACTCCTGATGCTACTGTGATACCTCGAGTCGGCCCATCGACATGTTCTGTCGTAGCATAAAGGTCAGCTGAAATTCGCGTACGTTCGCCTTTCCAGTCTAATGCAAGAGAGCCTACTTTAGCTTCTTTATCCTGGTCATTAACCGCACTTTCACCATCTCTATAAGCACCGTTTACTCGAACACCAAACTGCTTATTTTCACCGAATCGGCGACCGATATCCAGGCTCCCACCAAGCTGTGAGTCTGATATGTACTTAGTTGTCAATCGAGTGAGTGGTTCATCACCTGCTCGCTTAGTCACTAGATTCACAGAGCCTCCTACGGAGCCGTTAGGTGACATGCCATTAAGCATCGCTGATGGACCTTTCAACACCTCAACACGCTCAAACATCTCAGGTGAACTACGGTAATAAGGTGCCATACCAGTCAATCCATTCACTGTCACATCGTTACTATTCGAAGCAAAACCACGGATAGAATAGCTTTCAAGGTTTTGCCCACCTGCACCACTGGTATAAACAGATGGGTCTGTTGCTGTAATAATCTCACTGATATCTGCGGCTTGCTGATCCTCAATAAATTTCTCAGTATAACTAATGGCACTAAATGGCGTCTCTAAAAAGTCTTTGTTTCCCAAAAACCCAGCATGGTTGGTATAGGTTACTTGCCCTCCAGAATAGGTTTGACTATCGTTGCCTTCAGCCACTACTGTTATCGCTGGTAGTGTGGCAGTTGGTATTTCTTGGTTTCTTCCTGAATCTCTACTTTGCTGTTCGATCTCTAGTTCATTCACTTGCTGGCTGCTGGTCAGGTTGCTACCTTCCTGTGCATAGGATGATGGCACGCAGATAAATACTGTCCCAGCAGCTATACCTAATGACATCGCAAGCTTTGCCGATATAATATGATTAAGAGCGAAAGACGGTTTAGTCTGTGTCGTCCATTGTTTAACACTACTTTTATGATTTAGCTGCTGAAGTTGATACATAAAAACATCCTCTTATTTTAGTAAAATACAAATACGAATAAAAACACAAATGATAATCATTAATAATTTTGGATAAAAAAATATCTTATTTTTCATTTAATTATTTACTGGCTTTACGTTCAAAACCTCTTTCGTTTTAGAATACATCTATGAAATTGACGGATAACCTTTGAGGACATCGTCCATGATGATGTTTAATGAGGTTGGACTAGCTGCTGCTATATACCACGCATCTGCATCAACAAAAACGACATGACCATCTTTCCATGCTTTTGTTTGACTTAATAAAGGATTGCTAATGTCATCAGGGCTTATAACAGAGCGGCACTCCATAACAGCGGTACGGTCCACAATATAAATAATATCTGGATCTACCTGCTGTATGAACTCGCTAGAAATAGGCTGCCCATGTAGGCTAGTTTCTACCACGGTACTAGCAGGCTTAACACCCAAATCATTAAAGATAAAACCATAGCGTGACTGCACACCAAAATTGCTAAAAGCTCCGTTGTTATGTAAAACAACCAATGCTTTTTCTGGACGGTTTTTTGTGAAGTTCTGAATCTCTTTGACTCTTGTATCTAATTGCATAGCCTCATCTTCCGCCAGCGCTTCCTTATCAAAAATACGACCCAGTGTTAACAGGTGATTTTTGACATTGGCTATATGTTGCTGATGGCTGTTCTTAAAATTCACATCAAAATGTAGGGTTGGTGCAATCTCTGACAGCTCTTGATAATGAGCGGCATGAAGTGGCGTCATCAAAATAAGATCAGGGTGCAGTGCATGGATATGTTCCATATTCGGTTGCACAATAGCGCCTAAATCTTCTACGCTATCATCATCTTTATACTGAGCAAGAAAGTGAGGTACATAATCTTTCACCATGCCTGCAATTGGCACATCAAGCTGATCTAAAAAATCCGCTTCGTTCATATCCAGTACAGCGACACGTTGCGGGCGATTAGTAATAATAGTCGTACCCATCTCATGCTCGACGATAATAGGTGTTTCTAGTGCTTGTACCGTCTGCACAGATTGCGTAGATGATTTTTCGCATCCTTGCAGTGGAATAGCTACCGAAATAGCCAGTACACAGACCCAAAAGCTTTTTTTCAAACTCATACTCTTACCCCTGATAAATTGAAGTAGTTGCACAAGCAACCACGTTCATTACGAATAATTTCAAAATCAAGATCGTATAGCTCACTTAAATTAGTTTCTGTCACAACCTGTGCAGAGACTCCGCTGAAGCTAAGCGCACCATTTTTTAGAGCTACGATATGATCTGAATAATTGACCGCAAAATTGATATCGTGAATCACCAAAATTACCGTGCGTTCCTGTTCATCACTTAAACGACGTAAGGCTTGCATGATCTGCACAGCATGTTTCATATCTAGATTGTTCAAAGGCTCATCTAATAACAACACGTCCGTTTGTTGCGCAATAGTCATCGCCAAAAAAGCCATTTGACGCTGACCGCCACTCAATTCATCTAAATAAGCATGACGTAAAGACTCTAACGCTAAAAAATTAATCGCCTCATCAATGACTCGTCGATCCTCTATCGTCAAAGAACCACGACTATACGGAAAACGTCCAAAAGAGATCAGCTCCTCCACTGTCAATCGTAAATTAAAGCCCGGGGATTGCCGCAGTGTGGCCACATGATGAGCATATTCAGAAGTACGCATTTCATTGATTTTTCGACTATCAAGTGATACATAGCCACTACTGGGCTCTAATAGCCTAGCCATCATCATCAATAAAGTAGACTTACCTGCACCGTTAGGACCTATCAATGAGGTGACACGCCCTTTTGGAAACGCTAGAGAGACATCTGATAGCACGGATTTTTTGCCATAACTTTTATGGAGGTTACTAACGGTAATCATATAATCCCTCTAGTACGAACAGTCAATGCCAGAAAATAGATACCACACACTAGATTGACAAGAATACTGACACTGGTTTTATAGTTAAAAACATGCTCAACAAAAATTTGAGCCACTAAAAATACAGCTATAGAGACCGCACAACCTATAGGTAATGTGACTTTATGCTTACTACTTCCTGCAAGCGCATAAGCTATATTGGCAATAAACACACCCATAAATGCCGTGGGACCAATCAAGCTAGTTGACACAGCGACGAGAATGGCAATCAAAGCCAAATATAACTTGACGTATTTAGCATGGTTGATACCAAGTGACATCGATTGCTCACGACCGAGAGCCATCACATCTAATACAGGTAACGTCTTACGACTTAACCATAGCGCCGTTACTACTGCTAGTACGCCACACCAAACCGTTTCGGGATTGGCTCTATTAAAAGAGGTATAGCTTAACCCTTGAAAAACCGAAAACTCACCTGGACTGATACGAAGTTGAATAAACTGTGTGACCGTACCAATGACCATTGTCAAAACCAGACCAAATAGCAGCAGCATAAAGACATCGCTTTTGCATCGAGGTAACAGCAAATGATGCAGTGCCCACGAATACACCAGCATCAACATGATGGATACGATGAAATTACCACTGACGCCTAACATCAGTAGCCCATTCGTACCCATAACCAGGAGCAACAGCGCTTGCCATAGCAGATAAACAGCCTCATATCCCATAATTGAAGGCGACAAAATACGGTTGCCTACAATGGTTTGAAAGACAATGGACGAAACAGCTAAACAGACACTACCAAGTACAATAGTTACTAGACGCATGAAGCGTTTCGGAATCAAATAATCAAAATCTAAACCTGAGCCTATCAATAAAAAAATAATTGCTAAAATGAGAATAAGTAGAAGCATAGTCCACATTTTTACCGCTTGACTCATCTGACACCCCTCATAATCAACATGAGGAAAATCACACCGCCCACCCCACCAGCAGTAAGCCCAATAGGGACCTCGAAAGGATAAATAATGACTCGCCCAAAAATATCACAAATAAGAAGCAAACAAGCACCGCTCAGCGCAACGACAGGTAATGTTCGTGATAAATTCTCTCCATATTTCAAAGCGACTAAATTAGGAACAACAAGGCCAACAAAAGGTATCGCGCCAATAGTAATAACCGATGCCGCGACGGTCACCGACACTAAAATAAGCCCCAATGCGGCTGTCGCAGCATAACGCAATCCTAAACTGGCCGCCATTTCCTCACCCATGCCCATTACCGTGAAACGATGCGCATAAAAATAAGCCAATACAATGATGGGCAAAATAATATAAATAAGCTCATATTGACCTTGCACAACCCTTGAAAAATCTCCTAACAACCAGCCTTGCATACTTTGTAAAATATTATGCTGATAGGCATAAAACTCAGCTATCGAACTCAGCACACTGCCATACATCAACCCAAGTACAGGAATCAGTACGGAGTTTTTGAAAGTAATACGGCTTATAATAAAAATGAAGAGCAGGCTCGCTGCAAAACAAAAGAGCATGGAAAATAGCATTTTATTGCTAGTGCTAGCACTAGGAAGCAGCGTTAGTGAGACTAAAATACCAAGCTTGGCTGCATCCAAACCACCTGATGTGGCAGGTTCGACGAACTTATTGCGCACAATGTGTTGCAAAATAACGCCACTGACAGACAACCCTACCCCTGTCAGTATTAGAGCAATAAGCCGTGGTATACGGCTCGCCGTTAAAGTTAACCACGCATCGCTTGAAAAATTAAAGAGCGCTGCAATTGACACCTGCTTTGAGCCCAGCATTAGAGAAGCAGCACAGAGCAAAATGAGTAACAAAAATAGTGAGCGCATTATTGAAACTCTTCTAACTTATATAAATACGAATGACTTTTTACTCTGCGAAATACCATCACAAGTCTATAAAATGATTTGCTAGGAATTTTTTCATTAAAGTATAAATGAGAATCAATCATACTATGCTTGTTTGAATAGATACGTTGAATATAGGGTGAAACTGGGAAATTGTACGGTGAATAAGGGAACTTATGCAGAATAGCATCTAACCATTTTCTAAAGTTAAAAAATTAGATAAACTCAAGCACAGCTTGAGATTGGCGTAAATTACTCACCTTTAATCAAGGCTTATTTAGCGTATTTTAGAGAATAGTAGCAGCTTGACATAAATAGTCTGACTAGATAAGTTGTGTGGGTGTGACGCCATAAAATTTGGCGAATGCTTTGCTGAAATTACTAGGATCATGATAGCCAACATACCATGCCGTCTCTTGAACACTTTTATATTCATCTAACAATAAACGCATTGCTTCCTGCATACGTAATTCACGAATAAAGCAGCCTATTGTTCTGCCCGTTTGTTGTTTGAACTGTTGTTTTAGATAGCATTCGTTTATACCCACTCGTTGAGCCAGCAAGGAGATTGTTAGCTTATGCTGGTACTCTTGGCGAATAATATCAACGGCGTGATCAATTGGACTTTTTTGGTTTATTAGTCGGCCAGATTTGTCCTGAATACCAAGCATATCTTGACAGAGAAGCAGCGCTTGACTCTCTAAAATCAGGCGATCACTTAAAGTGTAGCAAGGCAGTGAGAGAATATAAGCTGCGCGAGCAAGTAGCCTTGACTGGTTTGATAAACGAACTTGAATCATTTCAGGGTCTTGATCGTCAGCTGGCAATAACCAAGCCGGCAAATCGAAGCTTTCTGCCCAACGTGACAGTAGCTCTTGATTAAAATCGATTGATACCACATGGCTATTTATGGATGGTTTCTGCAAATACTCAGTATCGGTAGTAGAGTTTATATCACCAAAATCTCCTGATCGTCGCCAAATTTGCTGCGAGTGAATGTATGTATCGGTAGGTAAATTACTAGCATGTAAAGTATAGTTCGCATCTACAATCAAATGCATGCCAACATCACAAGAAAATGGTGCAGCGGGTTCAACCACAGGTTGCTGATCAGTGATGCAGTTTCGACCAAGCACAATACCGTTATGCAAGCTCAGCAAGTCACCGTAACCAGAGCTACCATCGTAAATTGGACGTTTAATCAAATAATCAGAATCAGGGCGATCAAAATTCCAATATTTGGTCTGATAGTGGTCATAAAATGTGTTCAAGTCTGCCATAAAAATATAATCACGATGCTTTAGTATGTGGTTTAAGTGAGTAGAGAATAGACGTTTTATTACATATCCAGATAAAACAGGTTTACTTGAATGAGTAGTTAGTTATTAACTATTGAAGTAATCATAGCATTATTCGCAATAAACAATCATTTTAATGTAAATGATTATCAATTAAACATAAATAGCTGGAACTAATATATCAGGATGAAGCAATAATGAGCCTACTTATAGCCAACATAAAAAATGAACTGGATGATATTAAAGCATTATGGAAGCCTACTGATATTGCAAAATTTAATCAGTTGACCGTCAAGCTGGCCAAACTGAAAGGCGAATATGAATGGCATAATCATGAACATGAAGACAAGTTATTTCATGTACTGTCAGGGCAGTTATTTATTATATTACAGGACAAAACTATAGAGGTTAATGCTGGCGAAGTGGTCGTTATTCCTAAGAATACTAACCATAAACCTCATGCACCGACTGAGGCTAGCGTGATGTTTTTTGAGCCTTTATAAATCAAAACCTGCACTTGGTGATAATTCTAATAATCAGTTAACGAAATCAGCACATGTAAGATAATGTCATAACATACTGTTTAGTTGAGATACATCTATATGATATAGGATGAACCAAGCGATTTTTAGATGAATAACATTTATTCAAAAACTAAATAGTGAATTATATTAGAATTCATCATGTGTCAAACCTCTTATTTTCAGACACTCTAAAATACAAATTATCGCGATTAAACGGTATCACCGTCACGTATTTTATGGATAAAAAAACACCCTTTAAGCTATATTTTATATAGCTTAAAGGGTGTTTTTTTATCCATACTCTTATGTGGTGGAGTCGCTTAAAATTAAGGTTTGATCTAAAAATATAACGCCCTCCCTTATTGACTATTTTCCAATACTATCCTGCTGTACGCTGATTCTGAACTCATCTGGTTCCGAATGCTACTAAAAGCTCTAACTAATAAAAACAGGGGAATGCTAAAAGACTTTCGTTAGACAAACAATCGTTCATCAGGTCTAGAAAATAGCTGTTTTTTTAGTCGCTATAATGAACTCAGCAGCAAAAAATGCAGTCATTCCGGCTCAAGTTAAAAACCCATAAAAAGACATATCAATGAAACTCTCAAAAATACTCATAGCGCTTCCGTTGTCATTACTCTCTGTTAGCGCTATTGCAGGTACGGCCGATGTCAATGGTAGTACCAAATGCACCATCATTGATTCTATTATTAAAAATAAAGCCATCGTAAAAGCTTGTACTTACGAGGATGCTATAGGAGGAAGTATGAGTTATGCCATTAGCCAGCTGAATTTCAAACTCTCTAATGGCAATATTTACTGTACCGTGGATAATGCGACGTTTGACTTTAATACAAGTGGAAAAATACAAAACTTAAAAGAGACTATCTCACTCAGTGAAGATTTAATCAATTTGTATCACCAAGAATTATATCGGCTGCTCTATCCGCAATCATAATCGTAGGAGCATTAGTATTACCATTGATGAGTGAAGGCATTACTGAAGCATCAACTACACGTAGACCTTCAACACCTTTCACCCTTAGCTTTGGATCAACTACCGCATCATCGTCACTACCCATTCTACAAGTTCCAATAGGATGGTAAACCGTCTCTGCATAAGAACGTATAAAATCATCGATATCAGAATCCTCCGCATTATGATCAATCAACCCTATACTTTCTCCCAATATTCCTTTGAAAGAGGGTTGTTGTAAAAGGTTAAGAGTCATTTTTACTGCATTACGAAGAATAGTAAGATCTTCGTCTTCCGGATCAGATAAGTAATTCGCAGTAATACTAGGATGTACATTAGG
>NZ_JBQSVM010000060.1:0-9554 GCF_052376235.1 Psychrobacter sp. AOP7-A1-24
ATAAGTGGCAGGGCTCATGACCTGTTTTTCTCAGATGAACTGCTCGATGTCAGTATAGCCGAAGTTGGCTTGCCAACAAAGCTTACGATGCTGTTACTCTAGTCACTGGATATTCAATGAACGACTTCACTGAGCAAGAATTTTCTCGATGCAAAAATTCATGGTTAGTTCCGCTGGTCTGTCTCCTAATTGGAGGTGCTTTATTTGGTATATCTACCAATCTTGCAAAATATGCAGGCGAAATAAGTCTCACTCCGCTTGCCTTTCTATTTTGGTCAATCACTGGAGCTACAATTATTTTGTTTGCTATTGCATTACGGCGGAATGAGCTCCCGCCTCTTAATGTACGTAGTTTTGAGTACTATTTCGTCGCCGCGATTTTTAGCGTCGCAGGCTCTAATTTGATTATCTTCTCTACTGCCCCTCATGTTGGTGCAGGTTTCGTAGCACTAATTATCACCTTGTCACCACTCCTGACATACCTTGGTGTTTTGGTATTGAGAGTAGAGCGATTCCAAATCATCCGTGCTTTTGGTGTTGCTTCCGCACTTACCGGTGCAAGTGTACTCGCTGTACGAAAGTTCTCTACGCCAGATGCTAGTATGTTCTGGATTTTGATAGCACTCTGTGGTCCTGTTTTTCTTGCCTTTGGTAATATCTATCGTACATTGCGTTGGCCGAAAGGAGCGTCTCACAACGTGCTTGCTCCTGGCATGCTAGTCGCAGCTGTAATATTACTTGGTGCAATGAGCCTTCTACCAAGCTTTTCGCTTAATGTACCACTAGGAAACTTCCTACCACTTGGGTTAATAATCTTGCAATCTTGTATCTTCGCAGGCCAGTTTTTACTACTTTTCTTGCTTCAGAAAACGGGTGGTCCAGTTCTACTAAGTTTACTGGGATCAGTTGGAGCGGTTGTTGGTGTTCCGGTAGCTATTGTTTTACAAGGTGAGACTCCACCGGATGGTCTCATTCTAGGCGCGTCCTTAATTGCACTTGGCATTTTTCTTGTTGCATGGGGTGGAACTAAGGTAGTCACATTTCTAAGAGAGAAAAATTAAAAAATTTCAACTTAAAATTATTGAGCGAAGGCGCCTATCTAATCAGTATGTCAACTCCCAGTTTTGCTAATATTATCTATTACATAAGCTATTTATTGAGGTTTAGCTGAAGTCGAAGCTCGAGTAATTAGATCAGTTTCAAGTAAAAATGACTGAAGCGGTTTTTTGTTGTTTAAGTTTTCTAGAATAGTTTTTGCACTTAAAACTCCCATTTGTTCAGCAGGAATTCTCAAAGTTGTTAATGGTGGCGTCAAATACTCTGCAAACTCTAGGTTATCACATCCAGTAACACTGATCTGATCAGGAATACTTATACCTATTTCTTTAGCGCCAGCTAATACACCGAAGGCGATAACATCACTGTTACATATTACTGCGGTAACATTAGGTGATTCCTGCACAATACTTTTAATAGTATCACTACCGAATGCGATATTGTAATCACCCTTGCACTCAATAACAGAGTATTGAGCCTGTTTATTTGCCATATAATTTTCGAAGGCTTCTACACGGGTTATCTGTCGATCATTACCCTTTAGGGGGCCACAAATCATTGTTATATTACGGTGTCCTAATGCATATAAATGATCTGTAACTGTGGTAATCGATGCGTAGTTATCAAAGCCTATAAAAGGAAATACTGAATCATATTTATAAGAATAGGTGCATACCGTTGGAATATTCATTTTTAGTAAATGTTTTTCAAGGTTTTCATCTAAGATTTCACCTACGATTAGTAAGGCTTCCGCACTGCGCTCTAATAATAATGTGACTTTGTCGAAAATGTCACTAGAATCAAAACCACAAGATACAACATATACAACGTAACCTTGTTCTGAGAGCGTGTTCTGAAAAGCATGAATCATAGTGGCATATATAGAGTGATCCAGTGTAGGAACTATAGCACCAATTACTTTTGTCTTTTTTGATCTTAAGGCTTTAGCTGCAGAGTTTGCTGTATATCCCAGATCAGCGGCGATCTGCAAAATCTTCTCTCTAACTTTTGGTTTAACAACCTCTGGGTTGTTAAAGCTTCTAGATACAGTTGCAACAGATACATTTGCAACCCTAGCAACATCTATAATATTTACAGAAGTCTTTTTTTGCATTTATTACTCTCAACACTTAATTTCTATTTGGGTTTAGAAGAAAAATTTATATTAGATTTGAAGCCTATAATAATATCAACTCTTCCAATTATAAAGAGACTGTTTGTTTACATTAAGCGACAGTATAACTTGTTAAAACCCTCATAAGACATCGACTATTGTTTAATAGATGAAAGACTGCATAAGTTGGCCATTACAGTCATATCACCACTGGGCAGACTAATATCATAGAAGGTATTTATTTGATGAGTATGCTGAACTAAGCTGAGGTTATTTGAGATCCAATAATCTTTGAAAGTCTAACAATGGCAAGATGCTTCATACATATGCTAGATTGATGCCTATATAGTGCACTGAGTATGCTTCTTCAATGGTGTCAAATCATTAGCTTTTATCGTTTAAAATAAGCAGTAAAAAACTCAGCTGTTTGCATAGAACAGTGGTTATGGTAAAAGGTTTTGAGACAAGAAACTTAATTCGTAATAGATAGTTTCTCATCTGTAATCAGCATCATATGCACAAAAAACCGTAGTAGGGGTGAGTATTGCCATTTGTTCGTTTGTTCTCTATGGTCCTGACTAGCAATACCGATATGGAGAGCATTTTTCGACTCATTAGATTGCTGCTTAATGTCTTGATAGTCAGTAGATGACATAGTTTCCATCAACAAATCTTCGTTGCTACTCACCAGCCAACGTTTCAAAGGCAGTAATTTCTCAGCGATACCAATGAACCGCTGCAACTCTTTCTCATCTTCTTTTCTAAATGGTAGGTGTGCTCTGCTAACAGACAGTTTTTGACGACATGTCTCAATAAACCAAGTCCAGTCAGTTCCTGACTTTTCTCGTAGACGGTAGGCATTACTTAGCAAAAGCGATAGCAATCTTAAGTCACTTTGGTATTGAATGTTCAGTGGACTTAAGACAGTAGTTTCTGAGTCTATGAGCTTTACGAAACGAGGTTTACCGTGTTTGGTAGTGATGCTGGCAACCTCGCTCGCACGTTCTATTAGAACCTTTGCATCGTGAATAGAGATATTTGCTAACTGGGCTGCTTTACTTAAAGGAATCTCTTTATCATAGGTCTGTAGTAGCAGCTGTACACGGTTTAGACCATAACGACCAAACAATTCATCAGTGACTGGCGTATTGGTATTCAAGAGAAGTTGATCATCACGGTTTTCGATCGTAAATTTCGGTGACTTGCGTTTGCCTTCTATGATATTTTTAAATAACAGCGTACGTATACTAGGTATGCTGACGCTACTATTACGAACAGTCGCATTATTTTCCTTAAACTTTTTATTCGTAAAACCTGTTATGTTATACAGCGTCCGTTCTGGCAATGTTATATCTGCTTTACTAAGCGCATAGGTCGCCATCAGCGTGGCAAAATGGTTGTAATACTCAAAGCTCCGCTCAGGCGATAAGTGTCCCATAATACCTGAGAGAGCATACCAGCGATCCTGTGCATCGATATGCTCTCCGAGTATGCCTTGTTTGATGCGAAGTACGTCGCTTTCGTCATAATCGGTGAGTGCTTCTACGAGATCTGAATGGCCTACTAGCGCTAAAGATAGGTTGCTCACTGCCGTATGCCTAAACCCATGAAAGGTATGCTCTGCTACATTATCATCTACCGATATGTCTTTTAAGACTCGTTTGAGTAACTGCAACGGAACATGGTCATCAATAGGGCGCTGATCCGATGATAAGGTAAAAATAAATTTGTTTGAACTGTCGCCAATATTACTCTGCACAAAGTTAATAAAAAAATTCAGCTCATTAGGTTTGAGGAGAGCAAATAAAGGAACGCGGCGAATACTACTTTGAGTCTTGGTTGGACGGTAGCTATTGGGCCTTATTACCACTGATGGTACAGCTGTTTTTAAGCCTTCGATGTCATTATACTTAAGTCCCAACAGCTCTTTTTTGCGCATGCCAGTACGATAGACTAAGATAAATAAAAGCGCGAACATCTCCCGCTCCAATATATCTACAGAACCCAGTATCTGCGTAATAATGGCTTGGTACGCTTGCGGTGATATCAGCTCCGCACGTACACGCCGACCATTTTTGGTGTGTTGGAAGTTCACGGAGGGTAGGTTGTATTTCTCCTTAGCAAAGTTGTGCATACTTTTTAATAAGTTGGCAGAGTATCCAATGTCAGTATTGTTACGTACGACAGCTTTGTATTCTAAAATTTCTTCGTAAAGTTCCTCAAATTCTTCCTCTAACCAAATATCAAGCGGTTGCGCTGTTGTGAAATACAACCATTCATAGCCTATGGTTCTGATATATTTCAAAATAGTTACATTGTTTGGTGGTGCTTTTTGGCTTAGCAAACTGAGTACCCAATCTAATAAAATCTTTTCACTTAAGTCATCGTATTGCTCATAGCGTTTTTGTACTCTTTCGATAAGGGTATACGTCGTTTGACTGAGTTTTTTCTTCTTCTGTTTTTTATCCATTTTGAAGTCTTTAGTCAGATTCATAGTTAAATCAGACTTTCTAACCTCTATCTTTTTGGTAGAACTACTACTAGATGTCTCGTTTTGATTAACAGAGTTTTTGCTGATAGACAGCGTCAAAATATGTTTTAGATCATACGGATCCTCTTTATACTGATATTTTTGGTTCAAAAACCGACCAAAGTCCTGCGTACTCAGTCCTGCAGTATTATGCATACCTCGCAGTACGCCAACTGAAGCATGATCTATATCAGCACCTTCTAGCTCCTCCCAGTAATAACTGGCGTAATATAAAAATCTTGAAAAGGGAAGTGGCTTAATACCCAAAGGCTTGATCACGTTAGATAAAGCCACGGTCAAATATTGTTTTATCTTATCTTCTGACAGCTTGGCAATGATATGTGTGGTCTCTGCTGGACTGCTGCTTTTATGGTAACGCATCAGCCAACACTGACTGACCATATCTACAACGATTTGCTTGGTGTTATAAAGCTGGTCACTTTCTTCTTCTCGCTCGTTACCAAAGTGCTTTTGTACAAAGCGCGGTGAGACCATTATCCTTTCTTTGATGAATGGCTGATATTCTTTGGTGAGCAATGAGATAAGCCACCCTTGAAGCATTTGTACCTCGTTGATGCCACCATATACAATTCCTGAGAATATCAGCCAGCCTATAATCTGATCTTGGCTATAATCGGCTGTTTGCTCCCAATTATGCTCTACTGCGCGAATAATTTTGACCAGCGCCTTACCGTCTTTTAACCAAGCTGTATTTGTAATTAGTGGATTGATTTTAGTAGGCTGTGGCGCGATTATCTTAGGGTAGTGATGCTCAGCAAGCATATGGTACTTGTTTTGATAGTCAACAAACTTAACGACGACTTGCCAGACATGTTTGAGTGTTCTAGATGACTCGTAAGCTTTTGCAATTTTGTTTTCAATGATTGACTGAAACTCATCAAAACCCTCTCGAGACAATGGTTCCAATTGTCTATAAAGCTCTATCTGAAACTGGCTTAAAGATTGACTCCAAGATAGCCATGACAAATCAAAATAATCGCTAGAGCTTGGCGAAAATGAAAAGATGCGTTCATTGGGCCAAAGCGCTTGTTGGTAGTATTTATTGAAAGACTTTATGAATCCGATACTTCCAGGATGAATCCTTTTCAACGACTCCCATTCGGTTTGTAAGTCGGCGAGTAGCTGTATCTCACGTGTCCTTGCCGTGTCACTGTCTTTGAGTATAGATGGGTAAGGCACGTAGCGCTTTTTCCTACCATCAAACTTTGCTAAGTCATCAATAATTTTTGGCCGCTGTATTTCATTTATTAGCATGGTCAACCTCTGTAGTGCTTGTGCCCACATGATTTGAATTAGGGTAATGGTTGATTGTGATATCTGATAACCCAAGCTGTGCTGCGATCTGTTCAAACACGGACGCTACACCCTTAATATCTGCTTTACTACTTGATGAGAAGCGCCCCAATACTTCTTGACGAGCTTTTTCATGACCAATAACCGTGTTAATCAGCGATAAGGAAACGCCAAGCTTTTCAAGCTGCGTACGAACAAAGTGGCGTGTCCAGTAGGGATTGGCGTCAATGATGTGCTTCGTCATATGATAAGCATCGCCACGCTTAATGTCTTTAAGAGTAGGGGAGTTAGCAGTAGGAGCTCGCTCATACAACAGCTTTAATAGTGCTTCATCATTACCCAAACGGATATTGTCAATGATAGCGCTGATGTCATGATAATCTTGGTGCTTTGCCTGATAATTAATCAAATACGCTCTATAGTCTGTTAGATGGCGTATAAGTGTGGGGCATAGCGGAATGAGACGATCACTTTTGACCTTCTTAACAGGCTTGTCATTGATGAGCAGCCAACCCATATCAAGATCGATATCGTACATCTTGCCAAGACCGTTGTTTGGTCGCACGCCGGTTAAAAGGCAAAAGACAAACCATACAAAAATACTGGTTCTGTTAAAGTGCTCCTCATCGTTTGAACTTTGATCGGTCCAGTACTTCATCTCATTTATGATGTCGCAAACTGTTTCAATCTTCAACGCAAACCCTGACCCCACTGTATATTTGCGCCAAGCGGTGATATGAGTTAAGTCAAAATTACTGTTGCTATTAAACATACCCAGTGCTGATTTATAGTGAGCCATAAGTGCTTCGCTAGTGTGGCTACTATAGTACATCGCAGGAGCATGGGACGCAGGCGTGCGACAGATGATATCGGCGATATGCGCATGACAATCAGGTGTATAACGAGAGAGCACGACATGTAGTGCGGTCTCTATACGATTGACGGACAGGTAAGGCAATCCAAGGCTGCTACGTAAGGTGGCAAGATAAGCCGTAAAATCTTCTTTTAATGGCAACTCACAAGCAAGTAAATCATCTATCAGCCACAACGGCAGTGGAACTTTGATGGTATCAAAAGTATTTTCATAATCATTTTCGAGCAATGTTTGGCTTGTGGACTTTTCGGTAATACCTAAGCTGTGTTCAATGTAATACTTTTTACCTTTAATTTTGAAAATATCAGGATGACCGATATAGCCGGGTATTAGTAAGGATTTAACTGGCAGTCCAGTAATTATAGATAACAGTAAAATACCCGTACAGGTTTTATCAGTCTCTGTTTCTGGTAAGGTGCTGGCGTCTTGGTTGAGCGCAGCAAATAACGCTTGGTAGCCGGCAAGAGAGAGTAAGCGCGTGTTAGAGTTAAGCGCGAGATTGCGCTGAGACATATAGTTTTGCTGTAGCGATAAATCTATAGTTTGGAGCGGTATAGAGTTTTTGATCAACGGGTTTGGATATTCGCCATAGCTGACATAGGGTGCCTCATGGTGGTCAATACGCTCTTCAAAGCTGGTGGTTAACCCTTCATGGCTTTCAGTATTAGCTTCTAAAAATGCAAGATCTATGGCGATAGCGCTGTGCTCTATATCATCACGTGTGTGATCCCATGCATCATTGCTAGGCGTGGTATTCCAGTTGTGACTCGTTGCAGTAGAGTCTAAGGGCAATCTCGATGTGTTATCTGCTAAGTTGATGGCTATAATTTTGATATGTTTAGGCGGCTTCTTATACTTGGGTCTAGGCTTGCGTAACGTATGCGCATTTTGATAGGCAGTCGTTATTTTTTCTATTTGGCTCAGTTTATCTTTTGCCACTTTCTTTTCTTCGGCATGAGTAGCTTGCTGATCATTTAACAACTCATATGCACTTTTTTGCTGCTCTAATAGAACAGTGAAAATGGTGAGTATGCTTTCCACACTCATGGTCATTTGAGGTAAATCAGGTAGTTCACGCCAAATCCATGTTCGTCTAGAAGATCCTGAAAACTGCGCCTGTTTGAATTGCATTAGTATATTTTTGGTTTGCTGTTTTGGCCAGTGCTGCGTCAGCATCACACTGGTGTGCATTGCTATGGCTAGCCAAATTAACCGTTTCTGTAGGTAGTCATGCTGATGTTCATTGATAGAATGTTGCATAAGAATGAGCAATTGCATGATGAGTGGTTTTTTTGCTAATTCTGATTTACTAATAGTCATAGAAAGCCGAGGGACTGGCCTTCTTTGTAATACCTGTAATATTAATCTTAGTAGATTTTGAGGATTATCATCTGGCTGTCTATAGCTATTGTGTACTGCTAGAGTGATCTCAGATATGGCAATCGATACTGCTTCTAGATATATAAAATTCTGGTCATTATCAATTTTTTCAATGTTTTCTGTTAATGCTTGCAGATTAAGCCCACGCTCTTCATGATGATTCTCAGCATTCTCAGCATTCTCAGCATTCTCAGCATTCTCAGCATTCTCAGCATTCTCAGCATTCTCAGCATTCTCAGTCATAAAACACCCTCAGAAGGTCGCTTGTAATAAGTTTGTTCATTTATCTTTATAAGCTGACAAAATGTAGTAATAGCAAAAATATTTTTGCCAAATAATTTTTGGTTTATCTCTTGATCCAAAATCTCGTTTAGCTGTGTGTAAATGAGCTTGATATCTATTTTTTTATTGTATTTTTCGATGAGATCAATAAGCTCGTAAAAACTGATGTCAAAATTAAACTGATTCTTTGATATATATTTCACGGCTACTTCTTTTTTTAATACATCAAAATCAATATAAGGGCTTTTTACTATATGAAATAGCTCAAAGTTGTTGAGCAAAAACCACTTTTCCTCCTCTTTTATAAAACAGGTAAGTTTTGAGCAAGCATTACTTTGCTCAAGTTCGATAGCCTGGCTATTCAGAAGCGGTCTGATATGGCAGGTATAAATATCAAACAGACTAATGATCTTTGGATATACAAGCACATTGAGTGTTTGTAGTTTAGCGATCGATAGTGATTTCATATCTTTCCCACTAAGATATCGAGTTGATGACTTGGTCGTTATATCCTGTGTATTGACCTCCACTAATAATTTACGAGTATTAGCAAACAATTGAAAGCCAATTTATAAGGTTTTAGGGCAAGAACTCAAACTAAGCGACAGCTAATGACGCCTTGCTATGTTTTTAAGATTTTATAGACAAAACTGATGAAAATTCTATTTAGGGTGTCTCAGGAATTAGCTAGAGTTTGTAGGCGAGCGGGGTTAGTATAGAGATGGTTCAGGAGTAAAAGATGAAGTGAAAGTATCGTATTAGCAAAAGGGTAAAGCTCAGATTGATATTTTCTACTATATATTGCAAAGTTTTTTTTGCTCTGTGATATATCTCCATAAGTATCGAGCTGATAGTGTTCTGACGAATTTGCATAGATATCAATGTCTACATAGAATCATGCAGCACTTGCGATAGCATATGATAGCGACCAAATTAGGATATGAAAATTTACTGGTATTTTTTGCTACTGTCTGTGCATATATGTTAAGTGATAAACTGCCTCG
>NZ_JBQSVM010000061.1:0-9220 GCF_052376235.1 Psychrobacter sp. AOP7-A1-24
AAACCCAAGCAAGCAATAATCCGTAGCACCACAAACTGCTCGTAGCTCTGCACCATACCACTAAAACCAGACAAGATTGAAAACATCCCAGTTGCCAGAACGATCACCCGCACTCGACCAAATCTGTCGCAAGCCCAGCCACCAAAAAATCCACCGATAGCCATACCAAATAGAGACCAACTGCCAAGCGCCCCTGCCTGTACATTGGTTAATGCAAACTCCAGTTTTAGACTGGATAATGTAAAGGCGAGAATACCAATATCCGCCCCATCACATAACAGAACCAAAAAACAAAATACAAAGGCCAATTTCCAAGGTTGTTTTTGGACAGCGCTTACGCTTGGGTCTGACGTCATAACAGCACTTTTCACAATGTATATCCTTATCGTTGTGAGAACAAAAGACTAACTAAGTATAAAAAAAGACGGTATCGGCATCCTAGCCAATACCGTGATACATCTTAATAATTATCCAAGACTACTCGCTGGCTTCCTTGATCATGTTGCGAGCGATGATAACTTGCTGGATCTGAGTGGTACCTTCATACAAACGATATAGACGCACATCACGGTAAAAACGCTCGATACCGTAGTCAGCGATATAGCCTGCACCGCCATGAATCTGTACTGCTCTGTCAGCTACGCGGCCACACATCTCGGTGGCAAACATCTTGGCGCAAGACGATTCGGTGACGACATCTTTGCCTTCATCGCGCAGACGTGAGGCATCTAATACCATTGATCTAGCAGCATAAATTTCTGCTTTTGAGTCAGCAAGCATGCCTTGAATCAGCTGAAAACTGGCAATCGGTTGACCGAACTGTTTACGGTCGACGGCATAGTGTAGTGCGTCATCTAACATACGAGTGGCAGCGCCAGTACTGGCGGCGGCGATATGTAAACGACCTTTATCAAGCACTTTCATTGCGGTCTTAAACCCAACACCCTCGACCCCGCCAATTAGTGCGTCTGCTGGCACGACACAATTATCGAAGATAACGTCACAGGTATGCGCACCTTTTTGTCCCATTTTTTTGTCTATCTTGCCCAAGGTAATACCAGGTGTGTCACTCTCTACGATAAATGCTGAAATTCCACCAGAACGTTTGTTTTGTGGGTCAGTACGAGCCATGACAGTAAATATGCCAGCCTGCGGGGCATTGGTGATATAGCGCTTGGTGCCATTGATGATATAAGTATCACCATCCCGTATCGCGGTCGTCTTCAGTGATGCCGCGTCTGAGCCTGATTCGGGTTCAGTCAAACAAAACGAACCGATAATCTCGCCACTGGCTAATCGAGGTAGATATTTCTGCTTTTGTGCTTCAGTACCGTCGATTACCAGCCCAGATGAACCGATACCGTTATTCGTTCCTATGAGTGAGCGAAATGCAGGGGATGTGCGTCCTAGCTCAAATGCCAACGTAACCTCTTCTTCCATAGTGACACCCAGTCCACCGTACTCTTCAGGAATAGTTAGCCCAAAAAGCCCCAACTCACGCATCTGCTCAATAATCTCTTCTGGGAGACGATCGTTTTCTGCCACCCAATGCTCCAATGGAACGAGTTGATCGTTTACGAAGTTACGAATGGTTTGGGTAATGTGGTCGAGGGTTTCTTTATCTCTAATCATGTGGATCTTCCTTGTTTGATTAACCGCTACTGTTAATAGTGGTTTTATAAGCGTCCTGAGTATTGAAAATTTTAGATTTTGATAAACAATACGATTAATACTGAACAACAATCTAATTGTCTTGGGTAAACAGCATAATCGATGATTTATTAAATTACAATAGTTTTGGTTTAAAAAACCGCATTGCGGTTTTAAATTTAATAATTTATATCCAATACCAAATAACTATTTCTAAATTTAAGTAGTTTTCACTTTACAAATGAAAATAAACGCTATATTTTGGTATTAAATATCGCTGTGCGGTATTAAATATTTAGAACGAGTAGCCTTTATTATTGTTTATAGAGCAAACAAATGTGGAAAAGAGGTAGTCATGGAAGAGTCACTCATTATTTGTGAAAAACAAGAAGAGGGCGTGAGTGTCATCACGCTGAATCGCCCCAAGGTACGCAATGCGCTAAACAGCGAGCTACGCCAGCAAATGGCAGAGCTATTCATTCAATTAAATGAGGATCCAGAAACCAAAGCGATTGTGCTGACAGGTGGTGATAAGGTGTTTGCCGCAGGTGCTGACATCAATGATTTCTTAACGGCTAAGACAGTCGATGTGTACTTACGTCGTAGTGAGCGATATTGGCGTGCGATTACTGATTGCCAGAAGCCGATTATCGCCGCGGTAAATGGCTATGCGCTTGGCGGTGGCTGTGAGCTTGCCATGCACGCTGACATTATTGTGGCAGGAAAGTCTGCCAAATTTGGACAGCCTGAAATCAAGATAGGGCTTATGCCAGGCGCAGGCGGCACTCAGCGATTGTTTCGTGCTATTGGAAAACACAAAGCCATGAAAATGATACTGACAGGCGACATGATTGATGCTGATGAAGCTGACCGAATGGGATTGGTGTCTGAAGTGGTCGCAGACGACAGTACCCTCACCCGTGCTATTGAGATTGCCACGCAGCTGGCAAGTTATTCACCTATCGCATTGACTCAGATTAAAGAAGTGTCGATGCTCGGTCCCGACATGCCTTTAGATAGCGCGTTGGCGTTAGAGCGTAAGGCGTTTCAAATTCTATTTGATACTCATGATCAAAAAGAAGGTGCCAAAGCCTTTTTGGAGAAGCGTCCCGCAGAGTATAAAGGGCACTAATCTATAGCTATCTATATACTTGCTTATCTGTATTTTTACCTGCTTATAGTCTCTATCGATCTGTGGCTGGTATGGAGCGATAAGCTTGTAGGCAATGTCAGGTAGGTAATGACAGATAGCATCGAACTACCTCATATCCAAACTGCACCAAAACATATATAGAGAATGATTATGACTGTGAACACATTGGCCATTGTTGGCACTGGCATCATGGGCATGGGCATTGCCCAAATCGCTGCCCAAGCGGGTATCCAAGTACTGTTGTTTGATGCCAAATCAGGCGCTGCTGAACAAGGACGAGCATCACTGCAGGGCACGCTTGAAAAACTGGCTGCCAAAGGCAAGTTTACTGCTGATGAGTTGCAAGCGACTTTAAACAACTTAATTGTCATTCAGGAGCTGAGCCAGATTGCTACCGCTGAAATCGTGGTAGAAGCCATCATCGAAAACTTAGACATAAAAAAACAGCTATTTGCTAAGTTAGAGGAGGTTGTCGCTGCCGATACTATTTTGGCGACCAATACCTCATCGCTATCTGTCACGGCGATCGCCGCTGACTGTGATCACCCAGAGCGCGTGGTCGGTTTTCATTTCTTTAACCCAGTACCACTGATGAAAATCGTGGAGATTATCCCAGGCATATCTACTCAGCATTCAGCTGTTGAGGCGCTCACCGATTTAGCCAAACGCATGGGGCATCTGGGTGTGGTCGCAAAAGACACACCAGGATTTATCGTCAATCATGCAGGCCGAGCGTATGGTACCGAGTCCCTAAAGATACTGGGCGAGGGCATCGCAGATTTTGAGCAGATCGACCGTATCTTGCGTGAGGGCGCAGGCTTTCGTATGGGTCCGTTTGAGCTGATGGATCTGACAGGCGTTGATGTGTCTCACCCTGTGATGGAATCGATCTATGAGCAGTATTATCAAGAAGCCCGCTATCGACCGCATCCACTAACTCGTCAGATGCTGACAGGAAAAAAGCTCGGCCGTAAAGTTGGCGAGGGGTTTTATCACTACGAAAACGGTCAGAAGGTTTCAGTGGTTAGTGCTCAAGAACAATCGTCCAAAGCACTGGCATCTGATGCAAGTGTTACCTCAGTTTGGATTGGGGCTGATTTGGTAGAAGACAAAAAACAGCTGGTCGATTATCTAAGTAATCGTGGTGTCCTTATTGATAATAACGATAAGCCAAATCCTAACAGCTTGGTACTACTAACAATATATGGTGAGGATACGACCAACGCTGCGATTCGCTATCAAGTCGAACCCAAGCAAGCGGTTGCCATTGACATGCTTACCGAGCTTACAAAGCATCGTACGTTGATGCCAAGTATCGTTACGCAGGAGCGGTTTGTGGCACAAGCTTATGCGTTATTCAGTAAAGGCTTAGATAATAACGTCGCAACGCAGGATGTGGGTAGTGCCACGTTGATTACCGAAAGTACAGGTTTTGTGGCGCAGCGTGTGGTTGCGATGGTAATCAATCTTGGCTGTGACATCGCGATGCAAGGGATTGCCACGCCAGAGGATATCGATAATGCCGTTAAGCTTGGGCTAGGTTATCCGCATGGCCCGATCTCTTGGGGCGATCACCTTGGTGCCTCGCGTATATTGCTCATTTTAGAGCGTATCTATGCGCTCACAGGTGATCCGCGTTACCGTCCAAGCCCTTGGTTGCAACGCCGTGCCAAACTAGATATGTCATTGTTTACTCAGCAAACCACCCATTAATACGAACGACAAAGTATTGTCGCCAAACCATAAAACCATTATTTAGAGTTAAAAAATACGACAAGGAAACGTTATGTTAGATGCTTATATTTATGACGGATTAAGAAGCCCATTTGGTCGCTATGTTGGAGCATTAGCAACCGTGCGCCCAGATGATCTCGTTGCTGCAGTAATGAAAGCGTTGGTCGAAAAGCATCAGTTGTCTAGTGATATTTTTGATGAAGTGTTGCTAGGCAGTGCCAACCAAGCTGGCGAGGACTCTCGCAATATTGCTCGTAACGCGGCTTTGTTAGCAGGATTAGATGTCACTACTCCAGGGCAGACCGTCAATCGTCTATGTGCGTCGGGTTTGTCTACCGTGGTCGATGCTGCTCGCAGTATTACGTGTCATGAAGGAGACATTATATTAGCAGGAGGTGTCGAGTCCATGACACGTGCGCCCTTCGTCTTTGCCAAGACAGAAAAGCCATTTAGCCGTGACTTTAAGGTATTTGATACGACTATCGGTAGCCGTTTTCCCAATCCAAAGATTATTGAGCAGTTCGGCAGTGATACCATGCCGCAGACGGGCGATAACGTCGCTCAAAAGTGTGGCATTACGCGTGAGGAGGCCGATAAATTTGCAGCCGCATCGCAAGCCAAATACCAAGCCGCCAAACAAGCCGGGTTCTTTGACGATGAGATAACGCCTATCACCGTTGCGCAAGGTAAAAAATTGCCCGAAAAAGTCGTTACAGATGATGAGCATCCTCGCGCTAGCTCCGATATTGCAGCGCTACAAAAGCTTAAACCTTTAAATAAAGATGGCATAGTTACGGCAGGCAATGCGTCTGGTATCAATGATGGTGCTGCTGCGCTCATCATCGGCTCAAAACAAGCGGAAGAAAAGCTAGGTTTTAAACCGATTGCCAAGATCTTATCATCAGGTGCGATGGGTGTTGAACCCAATATTATGGGTGTGGGTCCTGTTGAAGCGATTAAGCTGGCGTTAAAACGTGCGGATTTAACCCTTGATGATATGTCTATCATTGAGATCAATGAAGCTTTTGCCTCACAAGTGCTGGGTTGTCTAAAAGGGTTAGATATTGATTTTGATGATAAGCGTGTCAATCCCAATGGCGGCGCTATCGCGGTTGGGCATCCGCTGGGTGCCTCTGGTGCAAGAATTGCCCTGAGCACCGCTCGAGAGCTACAGCGTACAGGTGGCAAGTACGCAGTGGTTAGCTTATGTATCGGTATCGGGCAAGGGCTTGCGATGGTGATAGAGCGCGTCTGATATTAAAAGCACGCTCGCCCCATTTTTATAGAGGATTGACTATATCAAGGACAATTTATTATCAAGGACGACATCATGACAACCATACTCAACGAACACGATAACTACCATCAAGCTGAAGAAGCGTATGGATTTCCGTTAATTATTAAGCAGCTATTAAACCGTGCCAAAATCGCCTCTACCAATCAAACCATCAGCTATGCGGATAAAGTGACCTATACCTATGCTGAGTTTTTCAAACGTATCAATCGCTTGGCCAATGTCCTAAAAAACATGGGTTTACAGGCAGGTGATGTGGTCGCGGTTATGGATTGGGACAGTCATCGTTATCTTGAAGCTTATTTTGCGGTACCGATGTCGGGCATGATTTTGCAAACCGTTAATGTGCGTTTATCTGAAGAAAAAGTACTGTACACCGTCAACCATGCCGCACCAAAAGCGCTACTGTTAAATGCTGAATTTGCGCCAATGATTAAAGACTATCGTAACGACGCACCTTCTATTGAGCATGTAATGTGGGCAGATGACGCAGAGGATGACAAAGCAGGTGTTGAGCAAACAGATGGCGAGAAAGCAGCGCTACCAGACTATGTCGATGGTGAGTACGAGGCATTATTGGCCGCCGCTAGTGATGACTTTGATTTTCCAGATTTTGATGAAAACACCATCGCTACCACATTCTATACCAGTGGCACCACAGGCGACCCAAAAGGGGTTTTCTTCACTCATCGGCAGATCGTACTACAGACAATGGCTAGCACACTGGCATCAGCGCTCAATGCTGAAGGTCAAGGCGCGCGCTACAACGATGTTTACATGCCCATGACGCCTTTATTCCATGTTCATGCGTGGTGCTGGCCGTATGGTGCAACGATGATAGGACTCAAGCAGGTATATCCAGGACGATATCTAGCACCAAAGTTAGTCGATTTGATTGAGGAGCAAAAGGTTACGCTGTCACACGGTGTACCTGCGATATTACAAATGCTCCTCAAAGAAATGGCAGAACGCGGTCGCAAATTTGAGAATCTCAAACTACTACTAGGTGGCTCAAAGCTTAACGAAGGTTTGGCCAAAGCAGCTATAGAGTGCGGTATCGAGTTTATGTCAGGGTTTGGAATGTCCGAATCATGTCCTGTACTATCTCGAGCGGTATTCGATGACAAGACCGAGTCGATGACCCTAGAGGACAATCTTAATTATCGCTGTCTATCAGGTTCGCCAATCATGCTGGTATCGATGGAGATCTGGGATGAGAATGGCAAACCCCAACCCATGGATGGACAGTCAACAGGCGAGCTTGTGATACGCGCGCCTTGGTTGACTCAAAGCTATTTCAAAAATCCCGATGCAGGTAATGAGCTGTGGAAAGGTGGCTGGATGCATACTCAAGATATCGCCTGTATGACCGCTGATGGCACGCTCAGCATTACCGATAGACTAAAAGACGTCATCAAGTCTGGCGGCGAATGGGTATCTTCGCTTGAAGTTGAGACAATTCTTTCCTTTCATCCGAGTGTGGCTGATATTGCAGTGATTGGTGTGCCAGATGAACGCTGGGGTGAGCGTCCCTTGGCATTGATAGTACTGAAGCCAGATTATATCGACACAAAAATGGAAGATATTTTGGCATTAGGACATCAAGCAATAGAGAGAGGCCACCTACCAAAGTATGGCGTTCCAAGTGAAGTGAAGTTTTTGTCAGAAATGCCAAAAACCAGCGTTGGTAAACTTGATAAAAAACGCATGCGATTGATGTGCTCAGAAAACCTCATCTAGTCAAACAACCCTGTCACCATTAAAACGACTTTAACAAAAGTGAAAAGTTTCATAAACCCTAGTGTCTGACTAAATGCTAGGGATGGGGGAGGTGTGTGAGTCACGAGCACTTTGAGTCGCACTCATTATCTATATAACAGAACCTGTCTAATAAAAAGAGAAAAACTATGGAAGCTGCGCCTACGTTCCCAGAAATACAAGAGATTGTCACAAGCGATGACAATCACCCCTTGCATGACTTTACCGTTATCTATCCTCAGCAAGTGGAATGGGGTGATATGGACTCCTTTGGACATGTCAATAATGTGGTCTATTACGAATATGCTCAAAATGCTCGTATTTATTACAACAGGCGTTTGGGTTTATTTAACGAACAGACGTCTTCGGTGATGGCAGCCTCGTCATGTCGATACCTCAAATCGGTTGCTTATCCTGATGAGTTATGGATTGGCATCAAGGTCAAGAAAATCGGTAATTCAAGTCTGATTCACGAATATATTTATTATAGTAAGGCGCTGAAGACAGTTGTGGCCATCGGTGAGTCAGTGTTGGTCTATCTCGATAAATTGAGTGGACAAAAAAAGCCTATCGATGAGTCGAAAAAATTAGCGATTGCTGCTTTAGAAAATACTGACCAACAGGCATAAAACCTAATGTATCGATCAAAGCAATATTGTGTTTTTAGAGCGGGAGTAGCTCCTGAAAATACGATTGTTAGTTAAAAATTTCATTTAGGTGAGAAGTGTTGTTAATAGTTATGAAGTAGAGAAAAAGTAGTGGTAGTTGGGTTTGATAAGGAAATCAAAATAAAACAGGGAATGGATGAATGATGCTTTATATAAAAAGGCTATCTTTAGGTTTAGCTATAGGGGCAACGTGTGTCTCTGCACAAGCAATAGATATTGTGACCACTGATGATACAACCTTGAGTATCGGGGGTTATATCAAAGCAGAGGGATTGTTTAACTCTCCAGATAACGAGGATTCGGAGTTTAAAGGTAATTTACGTCAGTCACGTATTAATATTAAGACGACTAAGTCGGTGGATGATAAAAAACTAACCGGGTTTATAGAAGGTGATTTTTATGGTGACTATGCGACAGGGGGTTCAAATCTACGTTTGCGTCATGCGTATATTCAGGTCGATGATTTAACTGTTGGGAAGACTTGGAATGGTCAGTTCTTGGCAGTTGCACCTATTGCTACAGAGCAGCTTGATTTTTGGGGTACAGGGTTGGGGACTGCCTCGGGTGGAGGCTCGTATATTCGTCCAGATTTGACATTGCATTATACTTACAATGGACTTCGTTTTACGGCGCAAGATCCTGTCTATGACGATGCAAGCCTGCCTGATATGGTAGTCAGCTACAAAAACAATCTCTCTAATTTTGATTACAATGTAGCCATGACAGCTCGTGAGGCTGAGAATGGGGACGACTCGGACGTGGGTATCGGTGTTTCTTTAGCAGGCAAGCTCAAAATAGGTGATGATTCACTACATGCGAGTGTATATAGCGGTAAAGGCATGGGTGCCTATTCTGCTGTATGTGCTGGAGGACCACTCATTATGAATGGCGGTGTAGACTGTGATGCTGAAGATGGTAAGTTAATTTTACAAACAGGCTATAGCGTTGGTTATAAGCATCAGT
>NZ_JBQSVM010000062.1:0-8795 GCF_052376235.1 Psychrobacter sp. AOP7-A1-24
CATAACTGGCTTTCTTTTTCGGTTTGATAATTGGCTAATGCCTTTCTAGCTTGCCTATCTTTAAAGGGCATATTAAAGCGGATAATATTACCCTCGCTATCTTTATCTACACTATCGGCTATAGGGTCTAGCAGCGTTCGGCATCGTTGCCAGTAAGCCTGCAATCTTGGGTCTTGCTCTGGTTTAGCGTCTAGCCGTTCATCAGTGTTATAAACTATTTGACCGTTCATATTGTCAGGAAAGGCGAACAAAAAGCGCGGTAACAATCCTTGACCATTCATAGCCTCATCATTTAACGCTGGTGCTATTACTGGTGGCTGTCCTTGCAAGTCTAAAGTAAATCTAACCCCATTCATGCTGTTTTGCTCTATGCTGTCGTAGCGAGGCGATAGCAGCCTATCAAATGATCCATCACTCCATATATCGCATAGCTGGCTTATGTTACTTTTAGCCGTGTCACTGGTTAAGCTATGACCGCTTAGGAATAATGCAGCCTCAGCCGTTGACCATGCTATATCTCTAGTATTACCGATCAGCATATTATCTAAAAAGCCTTGGATAGTGCCAGACTTAACCAAAAGTATCGTTTGCTTAGGCTTGGGGTTTTCAAGTAACCATAGCTCTAAATCTTTCTTAGGTGTGCTGGCCTTTTGGGCTAACCATTCATCTCTAAGCGTTCGGTATTCTTTGCGTTTTTCGTTTTGATAAGTGAATAGCTCTTTATGAGTAAGGCCTACCGTTCTACTTTTACCGCTGCCACTGTCGCCCTCAGTAAGTAAAAATAGCGATACTGGCATAAACTTATCACCTAAAGCATAAGGGGCGTTTATGTATTGCTGAATAATAGTACCTAAAGCCCCTAGCATGCATTGCCCTGCCATTGCTGGCTGTACTTGCGCGTGATAGGTGATAGCCGTTAAAGCATCTCTTAGTATTTCCCCCTCGTTTCCCCATGCCTCTACTGGGTAGGGGGCTGCTTTACTGGATTGGTCTGCAATATCGCCTAATTGCCCCCATGCCTCAGCTATTAAGTCTATGATAATCGTGTCAGGCTCGCTCAAAACATCATTAAGCGTCTGGTGATTATCAAACGATAGCAGCAAGTCAAAAGTAGTAATAATAGCTTTGACGTTTACCCCTAGCAGTGGCTTTGTGATCTCATCTTTTTTATCTATGGTAGCAGTAACGATAACTTGCTTAACCTCAGCAAAATGCTTGACCATATTATTAAAATGAAAGGGGTTAATACTAACTAATATAGTAACGTTTAGCCCTTGGCTGCCTAGCTGCCTGTATAGCTCTATACCCTCAGTAAGGCTCTTTACTGCATACCATTCACTATCTAAGCTAAGATTGCCAATAACAAAAGCGCATGGCTGGTTTGGGTCTGTTACCTCTATAGGCTTATCACTGTTAGGCGTGTAAATGCCTATATTGGCTGGCTGGTGCATATTATCGCTTAATATCAAGGCCACCTTGCCAGCGGTGTCGATAATGTCGCTTTTTCTATCGCCATTATAAATAGTAAAGCTATCACCAAACTGTCTTAGCTTATCGCCTTGTCCTAGTGCTATCAGGCTGTTTGTTATGTCGTCATTTGCTATAATGTTAGCTGTAGTTTGTTTTGTACTGCCTAGTAAATCATAAAGCCCCTTGTCATCAGCTTGGGGCTTTGTCTTGTCTGTACTACTCATAATCGCCCCCTTGCTGCTCATTAGTGATCTTGCTTTGCTCTACTGTGCAAGCCAGCGGTGACAGTAATAAGCCAATGACAATCACCCATGCCATAAACTTGATAAATCTAAGTAATAGGCTGATAGGGCTTGTTTTTAGCGTGCCAGCGGCCTTGTGTGAGGCTTTTAGACTGATCTTGTTATCTTTGCTCATGTCTTAAGTCCTCCACGTTAAAGGCTATTTCTGCTATTTTTACAGATAGATTTTTTAGTGACTCCACTTGTCGGCTGCCTGTAGGTAGTAAGCTGCCTAGTATCTTGGTTTCTAGCTCTGCAAGCTCTGTCATAGTATTAATAATGGTTACATTAGCGTGTAAGGTAATAATGAGCTGATCTATAAAATCTTCGTTTATCATCAAAAAGCCCTGTTCTTTGAGCCTGCTCATTACTTCGTTGACCAGTTCGTCATTACTCATAATTGCACCCCATTAGCTAGATTATCGGTATCAATCCAATAGACGTTCCAATGCTTGCCGTCTTTACTTACTCGCTTGCGCTGTATGGTTAAGCCTGTATTTTCTAACTGGTTAATGCGAGTGGGTAGCGTGGCGATTTTATAAAGCTCGATAGCTTGCCAGCGTGTGATTGATTGGCCAGTCAAAAGGTGATCTTTAATGATTTGGTTTTGGCTGCGTTTTGACTTATCCATGATTAAGCCCCCTCATTAGTAGCGTTTATATAGTCCACAATATCGCTACCTTTAAAGTAGTAAACGCCATTGATAGATAACGGCTTTGTTATCGTGCCAGCTTTGATCCAGCGTCTAATGGTTTCAGGGTGTTTTTGGAATACATCGGCTATCTGCTTAACCTGATATAGCTCTTTTGGGTTCGCTAATAGGTAAGCTAGGTTCAGCTTATTGGTGGGTGCTGCGTGGGTAGTGTTAGGCATTGCCTTAACTCCTATTCAGTTGATGAAAGTTGTTAAGGCTTATTGTGCGGTGTGGGGTGTTGTTAAAAATTAAAGTTAATTAATTAAAGTTAAAGTTAAGATTTTTTCAGCGGTTGTTTATAGAGAATATCCGTATATTCTTGAATAGACGCACTAATTTTAGCTATGTTGGCTTTTAGACCATTTGTGTCTTCATCAGCTATCTTTAAGTCATCAATTGCAAACTGATAAATAGCTTTGCTGATTTGAGTAGCATTTGGTTTGTTGTCACCAATAGTATAAGCATTAGATTTGCTGGCAAGTAGTAAGGCTAAAATAGCTATTAACTTTTTATCTTGTGATCTGCTATTTAGCGGCTCATTATCATGGGTTCCTGTTTCTTGCTTAGTTTCTTTATTTTCGTTTGGTAAAGGCTCCTCACCAGTAATGAATTTAAATGCTGCTTGAAGTTTTTCATGATCCAGTCGTATAAGCTTCTTAAAACTATTATTATCTTTAGGAGAATTTTTTGTCTTCTCGTATTCAGATAGGCTAGTTTCTATCCTTTTAAAAACTCTTACAGACATATCGTTATTCATATCGACTAAATTTGCTGTAACTGAGTCACATATATAGACTGTATAGTTATATAGACGGGCTTCACTAAAGCTTAGGTTAAAGGGTTTAATGTATTCAAGTTTTTCTAAATCGTTAAGCTTTAAATAAAAGTTATTATTTACATCTTGATATTCTTCATAGCTTGGCGCGTCCTTAACTTCATAGTAAAGATCAAAGCTGTCTAAATATTCCATATAAATAAAATATCCATCTATACTTATCTGTTTAAAAAGTTCATCTATATTTTTATCAATTGCATCAACTTGCATGCCTTTGCAAACTCGATAATGCTTATCAGCTTCATAGGAATTTATATCTTTATCAAAACCATTGTAAAGCAGCCATGAAACAACGGTTTCAACTGGTTCTTTTAATTTAAACGCTAGATATAGAATGAAGTCATCTATATGAATATAGCTTTCTTCAAAGTCTCTTTTCGGCTTATCCATTAATCCCATAATCATGCCTTACTTGTAATTCATACCTTAATAAAAATAGGTGCAAGGCATGCCAGCCTAAGGCATGAAATGGCTGGCGTTCGGGTAATTAATCCTAGCCTTGCATGGTCATTGTAGCGGTGTTTAGTCGCTAAATAAGGTTATGCTGTTAATCGTTTATCCATTCTTACTAGGCTTTGACCATACCCAGTGATCTTTAAGGTGATATTGTCATGCTTTTTAGATAGGCGTTGCACCTCTATAACTGCCAACTCATAAGGTAACGAGTTTCTTAATATTTTGCCGCTATCTGTCTTAAGATTGATAGGCTCATCATCACGCAAAATAGAATAAGTAGGCACATACATAAAGCCGTCATATTCTGCACCATCTGGCGGTAAACTATCCCAAAATGCGCGGTCATCTAATTGCTGGCGTGTTGGTTTGGCATCTAAAATCATCATGGCTTATGCTCCAATTTTGGGGTTAATAACTGCGCTATCATTGATTAAATGGGTCATGCTTTCATGGTCGTTCTGTATCATTGCAGACGTATTGCTTAAGCTGTCTATCATCATATTAATAGCGCCTTTTAACTGTGCTGTGTCATTGCTTTCACTTGCCAGCCTTGCCACTGCTATAGCGTTTTCTATGCGCTCGATTTGGTAAAGCATGTTTACGTGCAAGTCATCTAGACAAAAAGCGTTAATAGCAATTGCGCTTTCATGGTTAATATCATTCATTGTGTCGATCTCCTTTGGTGGGTTTTGTTGGTTAGGTTTTAGCCGTGGTTCTGTTTGGCTGCTTTCTTAAAATCAGCATGAATAACATTGTCAAACTTACCTGCTTTAATATCGTCTAGGTAGTTCGCCCATGCTGTCATCATATTAGCTTTTTGATGTAGTAAATCCATACGGCTATAAGCAGTGCCATAAGCGTTAAGCATGCGGTGGCCTAGTGCCAGTTCGGTTATCAGTTCGTCATAACCTAGTCGCTCCATTAGCATAGTTTTTGCGCTACTTCTAAAACCGTGTGGGCTGTGAATATCTTTATAGCCTAGTCCGTTATTCATTAAGTCACTGTTTAATACTTTATTCACTTCTTGCGTATGGTGATAAGGCGCTTTTTTGCGTCTAGGGTTATGAAATACATACTCGCTATCACCTGTAAGCGGCTTCATCTGCTCTAATATAGCAATGGCTTGCGGTGCTAGTGGTATAACGATACTGGCCACCATATCCCCTCTATTGCCAGACTTTTGCGGTTTAAACTCCCATTGTTTTTTAAGCCAGTTAATATCACTCCATTTCATAGTACAAGCATCACCAATGCGAACAAACGTAAGCGATAATAGCTGTAATATTCTTTTATTATAAAGCTGGCTTGCATCGTCTAGCTGGTCAATATCTCTTAGCAGTTCGGCAAATTCTTTTGGGTCTGTTAATGATGGGCGGTGTTGTGTTTTGGGGCTTTTAAGCGTTCCTTGTAGGTCGCTTGCTGGGTTGTACTCAATAATCATATGAGCCTTAGCTATTTGTAAAATGCTTTTAAGTATGATCTTAGCCCTTAACCCTTTGTTGAGATGCGTTTTTTGTATATCTTGAATAAACCTTATAACGATACTTGGCGTTATATCTGTTACTTTCATATGCCCTAGTTTTTGTTTGATGGGCTTAATTAGCAGCTGATTGTTATATATTGTTTTTGCGCTCAGGTTCTTACTATCCTGTAATGCTTGCCACTCATTAATGAAATGATTAAGTATGTTTTGACGATCGGTTATTTCTTGCCGTTTCTGTGTTTCTTTGTTCTCTAAAGGGTCTATATCTTTGGCTAGCAGTTGCATATTGTCATTGTGATATTGACGGGCATCGGCAAGGCTTAACGCTGGGTATTGTCCTAGCGTCATGTATGGGCGTTTGCCTGTAATGGGGTGAGTGTAACGGTGTCTAAAGTCGGCTGTAGCGTCTTGGCTGTCTTTATGCGGCCTAACTCTTAGCTCTAAGCCCTTATAGCCAGCAATAGGGTAAATAGTTGTCTTGCCAGCTTGAGTAGCTTCTCTTATGGCCTTTGGTATTTGTGAGTCTAGTTTTATCTCTTGCTTTGCCATTACCTTAACCCTTTTTGATAGCCATTCTGGTAGCCACTTTGGTAGCCATTTAGAATGTTTTATATTATAGAATAATGTTGTACGTTGTAGTACATGATATATCTATAAATGCTCAATATCAATAGAATAAAGGCTTTAACGGGTTTTTTTGTTATTCCTTAAGTTATGAAGTTGTATGATGTAAATTGAAAAAAGCCTCTTAACAGTGAGGCTTTTTTTTGTCCATTTTTCAAGGTCTGTAGCAGGTATTTCGAAATATTTTTTCTAATTCAGTTAAGTCTAGCCACTCAGTCAAAAAGCCCATTTTCGATGCGGTGCCCAAACCGTGCCCTGCCCTAAAGCCTCTAATATATCATTGATCATACTTTGGCTATGCCAGAGAATACAATAAATATGAAACTCCAATAGCTTCACCTAAATACAGTTTGAGTTTAGTGTGCTAATAAGTTGTGTTTGAAAGAAATACATTCAAGGTTTTGCATGGGCTGATAATTTTTTACCGTTGAACTTCTTCTATCACTGCACACTATCAATAAAAGCATCTTTCTTCATATAATCTGCTAGAGCTGTTGTAAACCTTTCAATGGCTTTCAACCTACTGGACTTAGGATAGCGATTCGTCACTTGATAACAAGTATATTCGGGTGCAACGACACTAAGCTCAGATATTTTAACAGGATGTATTCTTTCAAATACACGTGCAATCCAAACAGGAACGATAGCCCATTTTTCTTCAAGATCAAAAACAGTAAATAATAATGACACCGTATCAACGCTAGAGTATTCGTTTTGATTGTTTTCCCACCAAAAATTATGCCATACGTGATATTCAGGAATATTGGAAAATAGAATTTCATTTGCAATATTTAAATCATGCGGATGAACTGATTCAGCGTATTTCGACGATGTTGAAGAAATAACAACGCCTCTGGATTTGAATAAAGGCTTAGCTACTGCATTCGGGTATTTCAAAGGACTAAGAGTGAAGCCGATGTCAATATCATGACTTTCAATTAAGTCGTAAATGGTTCTACTCCAGTGAGAGCTTACATTCAAAATAATTGAATTATTGCTGGCATCTTTACTGTTGCTATCAATCAACTCCTTATATAATTTTGAAAAAACACACGTATTTAAACTATCAATACTAGCCACATTTAAACTCATTTTAGATTTTTGTAATGCCCATTGTTTAGTTTCATTCCATAATGCTTTCCAACGCCTAGCTATTTCGACGAACTCTTCACCTTTTTGCGTCAAGGTAACTAGCTTTTCACCACGTCCACGTATGAACAACTCACAGTCAAGACACTCCTCCAAAGAACGCAAACGATGACTCACTGCTGATTGAGAAATGAATAGATTATTACTCGCTACAGATAAATTCTTTGTCTCTATAATCATCAAAAAAGTTTCTATTTGCTCAATCTTCATTGGCTTACCTGAGTATCTAAATATTAATTAGTTAAATATATTAGCCCAATATAATTCATTATTATAATAATAATTGTAATGTTAGATTTAGTGGTGGCTAAATTTTATACCAACAGTCGCAATTTTATCCCTAAGACACTAAAAGGTTTTGCAGGTCAAAGCTTCACAATGGAAAACGACACATAGGAAGTGTAATTATGAGCAGGAAAAAGATGCAACTAAGTACCAAAGTTTTTATCGGATTTGCCTTAGGTATAGCCGCAGGCATCTTCTTTAAAGAACAAGCATTGATCGCAAAACCTATTGGAGACCTGTTCTTAAACCTAATCAAGATGATCGTTGTGCCACTCGTCGCTTTCTCGATAGCGAGCGGAATCTCCAATATGGGAGATATACAGAAGCTAAAGCGTGTGGGTAGTAAAACATTATTATTTTATGTCTTAACAACACTGTTATCAGGTGTCATTGGGCTGGCTGTTGCAAATTTATTAATGCCTGGACAAGGTTTTGAGATGAATCTCATCTCAACAGATCCAGTGGCAGTAAAAGAGATGGCTAGTGTCTCTGAAACCCTTCTAAGCATGGTACCGACTAACCCTCTTCAGGCACTCGCTGAGGGTAATTTGATGCAAATTATTATCTTCTCCTCCTTTTTTGGCATTGGAATGACATTGTTAGGCAAACAAAGCGAGCCATTTAAGAAGGTTGTTGATAGCGGAACGGAAATCATGCTGAAGGTTACCGGCATTGTTATGGCGTTCTCTCCTTATGGTGTTGCAGCACTAATCGCAGCTTCAGTTGGTGAGTATGGTTTGGAGATATTTGGACCGTTGGCTAAATTTATTCTAGCTGACTATGTAGGGATGATCTGCGTTGTTCTATTGTTATATATATTCCTACTAAAATTTGTAGCTAAGGTAAGTCTAAAAGAGTTTTTCAAACACATTCCTGCCGTTCGGGCTATCACGGCAAGTACCACAAGCAGTTCAGGCTCTCTGCCAGTCACGATGAAAGTAGCAGAAGAGAAATTTGGTGTGAAAAAAGAGCTAGCAGGTTTTTCTCTTCCTCTGGGCGCAACCATTAATATGAATGGCGCGGCCGTTTATTTCGCCGTTGGAACTATGTTTGTTGCGCAGATATACGGTATTGAGATGACACTTTTTGAGCAGTTCATGACCATCCTTATGGCAACGCTAATAGCGGTTGGCTCGCCAGGTATCCCAGGTGGTGGCATTGTGATGATGGTAATTTTGTTGGATTCGATTGGACTACCTGCTGACATTATCGGCTTAATTGCAGCAATTTACAGAATCATTGATATGGGACATACCACACTCAATGTCACAGGCGACATGGTTTCCACACTTTGTATCGCTAGAATAGAAAACCTATTTGAAGATAAAACTGAGTTAAACCAAGAAGTAAAATTAGCCAAAGCATAACTCTTTTACATTAAACAATAGAGCCAAAGATATTAAACAAAGCAGGCAATATAGTGTTGTGGTCTTATTGTCGGCTTTGCTTGCGCCCTTTTAAATTTTAGAAAAACCCAGGATAAAATAATGAGAGAAAATGTAGAGCAAGGACAGCTTT
>NZ_JBQSVM010000063.1:0-8712 GCF_052376235.1 Psychrobacter sp. AOP7-A1-24
CTTATTAAAAATGGTAGTTATACCCCTTGTTCTTTTTTCACTGATGGTAGCAGTCAACCACTCGAACCCTAAAGAGTTAGGTCGTATAGGATTAAAAATATTCCCCTTTTATATCGTCTCAACTGGTATCGCTGTAGTAGTTGGTATTCTTTTAGCCAAAATGACCAATCCTGGTGAAGGCTTTTCACTACCCACAGCAGTGTCTATGGATACTCCTGCACGCCCGTCTTTCATCGACACCTTACTAAACATGGTACCAAGTAATATTTTCAATGCTTTTGCTCAAGGTGACATTCTCGCTGTCGTATTTGTCGCTGTTATCTCTGGGTTGGCTATTTTATTTATGCGCCATTCAACAGATGAAAAGCAACAAGAGATGGGCAATTTTTTATTCAAAATGCTCGAAGCTTGTAACGAAGTGGTCTCTAAAATACTAAGTGGCATTCTACTATACGCACCTATTGGTGTACTGGGTATCACTGCCAATACGTTTGGTACGCAAGGGTTAGACGTTGTTATTGCACTAGGTAAGTTTATTGGCACTTCATACCTTGGTGTCATTATACTAGTTGGCGCTGTGTTCCCATTAATGCTGAAAGTATTCGGTGTGAAAGTTATTCAGTTCTATAAGAACATCAAAGAAGCTGCTTTTACTTCATTTGTAACTAGTAGTAGCCTCAGCACTCTACCTATTACCATTGAATGTGCAGAAAAAGCAGGTATTGGGGAACGCGTCGCAAAACTTACGCTACCGATTGGCGCTACCATAAACATGAATGGTACAGCATTACGTTTTGGTGTCGCTGTTATCTTTGCAGCAGAAATCATGGGCATGTCACTGTCGGTACCCGAATTGGCTACCATTGTTATCATTGGTACCATGGCCGCGATTGGGACTGCTGGCGTGCCCGGTGCGGGGTTGATTGGTATGTCTATCGTCTTTACTCAAGCGGGATTGCCCATCGAAATCGTTGCGCTCACCGCAGGTATTAATATTTTGGTTGATATGATCTTCACCTTTGGCAATGTCGTTGGTGACTTGGTGGGTGCCAAAATAGTAGACCAAACAGAGAAAAAAAGTAACTCTGAAGACTTAACCGATGCTAATTTTGGGCATCAAAATGAAATGCAAAAAGTGATCGCTATTGAATAGATTTTAATTAGTAAAATTAATAATCTCTGGGCGTATTTCTAGGATTACTCATATGAGTATTATGCACATCACATAATATTCATGTTGATATTGCCGTTTGCCTATAACGCTGCTTAGATTGTATCAGGTTTGCAAAATATAAACGTACCTTAAATAAACGGAGTAGTTTCAATAGGACTGCAAACTCAAAGTTGTATGTATAAGATGTTTGAAAGGCACTAACATTAATTCATGAAGATATTATAGGGTTTGTTGAACATTCAAATATTAGGGATGATGATCGCTAAAATTACACAGAATTAGGCACAGTCCGACTATGTCAAGACCTTAGCTAGTCTTACAACAACGCTTGGGAAGACTCTAGCATCAGCTTTTCAGTGCAGTACTAATTATAACCAACCTCTTATACTTTTAGTACGAACAAACCTTTTAACCTTTAGATTTCATAGCTTGAAATATTTTATCGATTTCATGTTTTTATCTAGATAAGATTTTTAATATTGGGATGTGAGCGTGCTTACAATGTGGGTACGCTTTTTTGATACTTTGAATGAAAGATTAGTCCTCTACTGTTCATCACTTAAAAGTTCCATTTGTAGCTCCTTACTTTTCAAAGAACTGCTAATACTGTTTTTTTGATACTTTAGATTTGTTGATAGATATATCGTATCTATTTGTTGACAGATAAAATCATCACTCATCTCAAACCTATAAAATTCAAGGGGTAGCATTAATATTTATTGATAAGTATTGTGTATTATTGTTGTAAAAACAATGACTCATTATCCTTTGGTCGTAGGTTCAAATCCTACTGGGCCCACCAAATTCAAACCCTCACAGGTATTAACTTGTGAGGGTTTTTTGTTGTCTAAATTTCATATAAGTGTACTGAGACGATTAATTTCTTGATACTATCTTGATACTTTGACCCTTATAGTAATTAAAGTATGATAACTACTAACACTATGGTTATGTACTGCTAAAGGTACTGATATCTATATGAATGTTGTATTGACTGGATTTGCGCTACAGATAACAATAATATTAATCTTGAAGTATAAACATCCTACTTATAACGATAACGTGCTGAACGAGCGTGCGCATCTAAATCTTCACGTGTTGCCAAAATGTCAGCAGCCTCAGCTAGCGGTTTGCTACCGCTTTCACTGCAATAGATTAATGATGACTTCTTCTGGAAATCATAAACACCTAACGGGGATGAGAATCTTGCCGTTCCTGATGTTGGTAACACATGATTAGGCCCTGCACAATAGTCCCCAATGGCTTCAGGTGTATGACGACCCATAAAGATAGCGCCTGCATGACGAACGTCATTAAGTAGCACATCTGGATTGTTGACAGATAACTCTAAATGCTCAGGGGCAACACGATTTATAACGGCCATACCCTCACTACGATTTTTCACTAGCACTAATGCACCACGGTGTTGTAGTGATTCTTTGGCGATATCAGCTTTTGGTAGATCATTCAACGCCCTCTCAATCTCAATCGCCACCTCCTCAAGCTGTTTAGGACAGGTTGTCACAAAAATAGCTTGAGCCACACGATCATGTTCCGCTTGAGACAATAAGTCCATCGCTAACCAATCAGCACGGTCATCCGCTTCACCTTCCGCATAGACAAGCACCTCTGACGGCCCTGCAATCATATCAATGCCCACTTGACCAAAAACCGCACGCTTGGCAGCGGCCACAAACTTATTACCAGGACCTGTAATTTTATCCACTTGCGGAATAGTCTTTGTGCCATAAGCTAATGCTGCAACTGCCTGCGTCCCGCCTATCGTGAATACTCGATCAACTTCTGCTAAGTGCGCAGCTGCTAAGACCAGTTGATTGAGCACACCTTTAGGTGCTGGCACGACCATAATCACTTCTTTAACCCCAGCAACTTTAGCAGGAATGGCATTCATCAAGACTGATGAGGGATAAGATGCTAGGCCACCTGGCACATAGATACCAACTCGATCAAGCGGTGTGACCTTTTGTCCTAGTCGATTGCCCAGCTCATCCTCATACTGCCATGTTTCTTGTACTTGGTTTTGATGAAAGTCTTTTACTCTTATGGTCGCAGTGGTCAGTGCAGTCTTTGCTTCATCATCTAATGTGTCAAACGCTTCGGCCAAAGACGCTTTAGACAGCTCAAGCTCATTCATCGATTTGGCTGGATGTTGATCGAACTTTTGAGTTAATGCCAGTACCACACTATCACCATCAAGTCTGACTTGAGCAATGATGTCATCTACTGTCTTTAGTAAGTCGGCATCATTGACGGTTTCAAAAGCAAGCAAGGTAGAAAGTTGCTGCTCAAAATCTGTGTCTTGGGTACTTAACTGCCGCATAATGCTAATCCTTAATGTTTATAGTTTACTGGGTAATACAACCTTAGCTCTAAAAATCAAACTAGGCTGCTAGATTCTCTTTGCTGTCTACATCTATTTAAATCACTTTGAGCGTAAAAGATGTAGTAACTTTTGATCTACTCTAACGACTCAATCATCAGACAACGAAAAGCCGTATTAGCAAATGCGAATACGACCTTTCTGTTAACTCAAAGTAAAACTAACACTAAAGCATCAATTTCACTTTTGGATAAACCATATTGGCAGGAGATAAGACAAAGTCTAAAGTCTCTTTGTTCATTAGCTTTTCACCTAAAACAATGTCGTAAACACTGCCGCCCGTTTCTTGCGCTTTCTTAGCCACATAAGACGAAGACTCATAACCTAAATGCGGGTTTAGTGCAGTGACCAAGCCTATATTATTAAATACCTCAACACGGCAAGCCTCATTATTCATCATAAGGCCATCGATACAACGAGTTGCGAAAACCTCACAAACATTTGACAGCATGCTCATGCCCGTAAATAAATTGAATGCCATGACAGGTTCAAATACATTCAGCTGTAGCTGACCGCTTTCAGAGGCCATAGCGATAGCATTGTCTACCCCCATCACATGAAAGCAAGCTTGATTGACTACCTCAGGGATTACTGGGTTTACCTTACCTGGCATGATCGAGCTACCAGGCTGCATTTCTGGCAGACGGTATTGAGCCAGACCTGCCCGCGGACCAGACGTCTGTAAGCGCAAATCATTGGCAATTTTTGATAATCGTGCAGCGAGTAAGCGTAAGTTGCCGGACAACGCCACATAAGGACTCGTGTCTTGTGTGGCTTCAATCAAATCTTCGGCGATATAATAAGGCCTACCTGTAAGCTCTCCTAGTGTTTGTGTGCACAGCTCTGAATAGCCAACAGGTGCATTTAATCCCGTACCAATCGCTGTACCACCCATATTAATTTCGTGAAATAACACACGACTAGATTCTATACGATCCATCTCTTTTTTGATCATCGTTGCAAAAGCCTTGAACTCTTGACCGGCGGTCATAGGCACTGCATCTTGTAGGTGCGTCCGACCCATTTTTAATTCATCAGCAAGCTCAATACTTTTACTTATGAAACTGTCGTGTAGCACCTTCATCTTTTGTAACAAGCGCGTACAGTAATCATCCAAAGCGACTTTCATCGCCGTCGGATAGACATCGTTGGTCGATTGTGAAAGATTGACATCATTATTTGGATGGACGTGCTGATAGTCGCCTTTTTGATAGCCTAAGATTTCCAATGCTCTATTGGCGATGACTTCATTAGCATTCATATTGGTTGACGTGCCTGCACCGCCTTGAAACATATCAACGATAAACTGGTCATGATATTTGTTATCGATTATATCATCACAGGCAGCGACGATAGCGTCTTTAATACGTTCATCGAGTACATCAACTTTGTTGTTCGCGATTGCCGCCGCCTTTTTTACAGTGGCCAGCGCTCTAACAAACGTGGAAAACTGATGCAAACGCACACCACTAACGGTGAAGTTTTCAAAAGCACGTAAAGTTTGGATGCCATAGTAGGCATCAGCTGGCACGTCACGATAGCCAATTAGATCATGCTCTTGGCGAGTAGCAGTATTCATCGGGTAAAACTCCTTTTTATAGAACCCTTATTAATGATGATGTACTTATGCTGTCATTCGTTTTGAAATGACAGTCGATAGCTTTACTTGGTTAAAGAAATGTTTTCTACTTATGTCTCATCCATGTGTGACATAAATAAAAACACTTTAAAAGCGTGAAAATCGGTAAGGTGTTGGGGCAATTAAAGGTGTGTCACTTTGCATAACCTTATCGGCAGCAAGCTGACCGGCGGCAGGAGACGTACCAAACCCATGACCTGAAAATCCAGTCGCAATAGTCAAACCTGGGATTTTCTCAATACGATCTATGACAGGGTTAGAATCTGGCGTTATATCAATCACACCAGCCCATTGTGTTTCAATTTCTGCATTTTCAAAACCTGACCAAGAGGCACGTAAATTGTCTAGGGCATTACCCGTCAACACCTCATTTGACAGTGGGTTCATGGCTCGAACCTTTTCAAAGGGCGATACACTGTCCGCTTTCCATTTACGTGCTAGACGCAAATCATCCCAAAAATATTTACCTAAGCCAATTTTTAAGAATTTGTGCTGTACTTTTAGGGCAGGCAAAAACTTTAACCCTAGCAACAAATGATCTATGGTTAATGGCGCATCTAACTTACCTCTTTGCGAAATAATATAACCGCCATCTCTATGTTTTCTGAATGAAAAGTCTGGTGCGCCTACAGAGGGATCAAATTTAATATCCATTGGCTTGGTTTTCAACACCGAGCATATCGTTGGTAATGTCGGTAAGCTGACGCCCAAATTACCTAAGAATCTACGCGACCAAATCCCGCCCGCTAACAGTACCTCTTGGCAAAGAATCTCACCTTGTTCAGTAATAACGCCAGACACACGCCCACCTTTGGTAGCTAGCGTCCTGACAGCACAGTTTTCGATGATGACAGCACCTTTGGCAATGGCAGCATTGGCAATCGCACTTGATGCCAATGTCGGCTCTGCGCGTCCATCAGATGCCGTATAAATCCCGCCTGCCCATTTGCCGCGACCGTTTGGCACGAGCTGGTCAATCTGCTTGGCCGTGACCATACGTGAATCAAGGTTTAATGACTGTATAGAGTTATGCCAACTCTCATACCCTGCTATTTCAGCAGGTGTTCTACCAATAAATAAAATACCAGACTGACTATACCCTACATCAGCACCTACTCTTTTGGACATCTCTGCCCATAATTTGTCAGAGGCTAGCGCCAAAGGCACATCATCAGAAAGACGATTGGTTTTTCGAATCCATCCTAAATTACGAGAGGACTGCTCACCTGCGATTCTTCCTTTTTCTAATACCACAACCGGTACATTGCGTTCAGCAAGTGTTAAGGCAGCGGTTAATCCCACAATGCCGCCACCAATGATGACCACAGTAGTAGCATGCGGCAGACTGGTCGCAGGATTGATAATCGGTTTTATGATAGGTGCCATTGGAACCGTACTCCTTATGGCTTATGATTGGCCAATATTGATGGTAGCTGTTTCTGCGGTTGAGGCGCCTTTATACGCAGTCACTTCTATCTCTACTTTGTAGATATCAGAACCCAACGGTGGGCAGCTCACAGTAGTAGCAGGATCAACACCTCTAAACTTCTCTCCGACTATTTCCATAATATCCATCGTATTTTTTGGATCTTGAATGAAAACACGAGACATCACTACATCTGCTAATGACGCATCCACTGCTTTTAGCGCCCGTTCAATATTGGCAAATACCTGCAGAGTCTGTTCTTTCAAATCGTCTGGGATTTCTTTGGTTTCAGGGCAACGGCCTGCTGTGTTAGAAACAAAAATCCAATTATCCACACATACTAGACGTGAATAACTGCTGTGCTCTTCTAGTGCTGAACCTGTCTTTAATTTAGTAATTTTCGTCATTGTCACTCTCTCAGTTGAAGGTAGTTGAAACATAATTTATAACTTATCGAAAGTTATAAAGTTATAACGCTGTCAGGCTACGTACATAAGTTAATAGCCTGAAATAAATAAGCTTAGTTAAATAGCACTACTTAACATAGAACTGGGGTGTCCCATAAGTTAAGCTTTACACCAATACCTTTTTCAATCGCATTGCGATATACAACGGTCGCCCAAGCCACATCTTCGATAGGCAAACCGCCAACAGACAAGATAATAATCTCATCGTCATTTTGGCGTGCAGGTGCATCACCGCTGATAATTTTGGCTAAGTCTTCGATGTCTTCTTTTTTTATGACACCTTCATCAACCATATCCATGAATTTTACACCAATGATTGGCACATAATTGTGAGCAGGCTTATGGTCTGACTCCTCAAACCAAGCTTCGTATAATCCAGTACAATCCAAAACTTTTCTGACATCAGAGGTAGCGAGCGCATCATCAATATTACAAGCCGCTGGCATCGCCATGAATACGCCAGGCTTTAACCATTCTTTCTTAATGATGGGATACGTTGCCGCATCACCAACGACACTTGAAGCACAATAAGTCACGATATCCGAGCCACGAACCAAGTCTTCTAATTCATCGACAATTTGCACGTTGATCTGTGGATGCGCTTCAGTTACCCAGTCTATAAACTTGTTTAAACTTTTTTGGCCTCGGCCCTTAATTTTTAAGGTATCAATTTGAGGACACGTCACAACCAACGCACTTAGTGCTGTTTTAGCCATGACTCCAGGTCCTAAGATTCCTACTACTTTGCTGTCTTTCTTAGCTAAGTATCTTGCACCTACACCAGAAATAGCCCCTGTACGATGCGCTGATAATAAGTTTGCTGACATCAAAGCCAACGGCGCGCCAGTGTCAGTATCATTTAGCATAAAGGTAAGAATAGAGCGTGGCAGTCCTTTACCTCTATTTTCTGTATTTGAGCCGTACCATTTGACACCCGTCGTTTGAAAACTACCGCCTAGATAAGCAGGCATCGCCATAAAGCGTCGATCGGCTGTGTTTTTTGGCATGTTAGGAAACGGAGATTCATCAGGGAACATCATCATGGCGCCATGAGAGTCATTATTAGGGCCAGCCATACGATAGTCACCGCTGTATAGCAACTTAAACATATCGTCCATGGTGTCTACGCATTGCGCCATATCGGTCACGCCAGCTGCAATCATGTCTGGCTCTGATAAATAAACAAAATCAATCTTCGTATTGGCATATTCCGTTGTCATTTTATTCTCACTTCCTTATTCGTCTATGTTGCTTGCTGTCATTTAATACTCACACACTACAAACCCTATAAATAGAATAAATCGGCAATAAGAAACCTAAAATCCAACTTTTTATAGGTAAGTTGAAAAGGAAGTCGCGAGGTGTTAGAAGTGATGAATTGAAAAGAAACAAGCGAAATCAAAGAAGCAATTAAATCCAAGAAGATAAATTACTTTAGGAGAGACAATGCAGAAATACGTGGTCATTAATGGATTGATGCCATTCAATGAGAATAGGAGGCTTAAAAATAGCAAATAACTAAAATACAGACACTATAAAATTGAAACTTTATAACGATAATTGTTCCATAGAACTAAGTCCTGTGAATATACTTATTTAGCATAT
>NZ_JBQSVM010000064.1:0-8317 GCF_052376235.1 Psychrobacter sp. AOP7-A1-24
ATGTAATAAAATACAGTTAGCCCATACTAAGAGATGGCAATTAATTTATCAATATACCTGTAATAATAAGTATTGATAAACAACATCAATCGTCATTTAAATCAATCCAAATCGTTTTCAATTCGGTATACTGGTCATGTGCCCAAGCTGACTTATCGCGTCCACCAAAGCCGGATTCTTTGTATCCCCCAAATGGCGTAGTAATATCGCCTTCACCAAAACAATTAATCGTTACCACACCTGCACGGATGGCACGAGCGGCTTTAATGGCTTTTTTGATATTGTCACTATAAACGGCACCTGTAAGACCGTAAATCGTGTCATTGGCTAACTCTAGCGCTTCATTATCTTCAGCGAAGGTAGTAACAACCAATACCGGACCAAAAATTTCTTCTTGGAATAATTGACTGGTTGCTGAGACATTATCGACAACAGTAGGTTCCACAAAGTTATTTTCTGCTTTGCCGCCAAATTGAATGTGATGCTCACCTTGTCTGGCTATCTCCACATAGGATTTAACTTTTTCGAAGTGAGAGTCGCTAACCAAGGAACCAATTTGATTGTTTGGATCAAGTGGGTTACCTGTTTGCCACTCGCTCATGTGCTTACCAATTAAGGTCAATAGTTCATCTTTAATATCTTGGTGTACAATCAAGCGAGAAGAGGCTGAACAGTTCTCTCCCATATTCCAAAATGCGCCATTAACAATATGAGCAGCAACGTTATCTAGATTTTCCACATCTTTGAATACAACAGCAGGATTTTTACCACCGCATTCAAGAACGATACGTTTTAGGTTTGAATCAGCCGCATATCTTAGAAATAACTTGCCTGTTTGCGTAGAGCCTGTGAAACTAATCATATCGACATCCATATGGAGGCCTAAGGGTTCACCAGCTTCTTTGCCGCTACCAGAAACGATATTTAATACGCCGTCTGGTAAGCCTGCTTGTTTTGCAAGCTCAGCAACTTTTAGGGTTGTCAATGTGGTTTCTTTAGCAGGTTTTACCACAATAGAGCAACCAGAGGCTAGCGCTGGCCCAATTTTCCAAGCCAACATCAGTAGAGGGAAGTTCCAAGGTAATACAAGCCCAACCACACCAATGGGCTCACGTACAATCATGGCTACTGAATCATCATTCAACGGGGCAGTATTATCGTATATCTTATCGATTAATTCAGCATGCCATCGGATAGTATGTATAGCCTCTGGCAGATCAGTTAGCTGACATTCTGAAACAGGCTTGCCGCTATCCACACTTTCCATGACTGCCAATTCAATAATATTTTCTTCGATTAAATCAGCAAATTCCAATAACACTTTTTTGCGATCGTTAGGTGATTGTTTACACCATCTACCATCTTCAAAAGCTTCTTTGGCACTTGCAACAGCCATATCGACATCTTCTTGACCGCAAGCTGCAATTTTGGTGATTAGGTCACCCGTAGCTGGGTTAGTAGTATCAAAGGTTTTACCGGATTTAGCATCTTGAAACGAGCCATCAATGAAAGCTTGGGTTTGCAATGACAAATTATCAGCAATTTTTGTATATTCTTCTAAAGTTAGGAGATCAGACATATTATTTACCTCTAATGGCGGCAACTTCTTGCTTCAAAGTTGTCACAATTTGTTCTAACGTTTGTTTTTGCTCATCACTTAATGGCTGTAGAGGCGATCTAACACCACCAGTTTTCAACCCGTTAAGCTCACAACCATATTTGATGGTTTGGACAAACTTACCTGTTTCTAAGAAATCCATAAACGGTAGCATTGCCATCATAATGCGACGACCTTTATCAAAGTCTTTTTCTAGGACACAAGCTTCATATAAGGCAATATGTTCTTGTGGTAAAAAGTTTGAACCTGCACAAACCCAGCTACTTGCACCCCACGCGAAAAACTCTAATGCTTGGTCATCCCAACCGCACGATAATTGCAGTTTGGGATAGGTGCGAGCTAACATATGTAGTTGGTTCATATCTCCCGAGCTTGCTTTGATAGCCTCGAAGTTGTTTGAGTGCGCAAAAACGGTCTCAAAAAACTCACTGCCCATCATGACACCCATACGTCCAGGATAGTCGTATAACATAATTGGTAAATCAGCTACTTTATCTATAGCCAATGCATGAGCTGCATTTTCTGCTTCAGTTGGTAGGGCATAAGGTGGTGAACCTACTAAAATTGCATCTGCTTTAATCTCTTTGGCAACCTTCGCATATTCGATTGAATCTTCAGTACGAGTCGCACCCGTACCAATGATTAGAGCCGTTCTGTCACCGATTACATCTTTGGCAAGCTTACTCAAGGCAAAACGTTCTTCTGGAGTATGTGAATAATACTCGCCTGTCGAACCACCAATGATAATACCGTGCACTTTCGCTTCAATTAATGACTCTAAAACCTCACTAAATGCTTGATTGTCAATTTTACCGTCATTTGTTAATGGGGTAATGGCTGGTGTATAAATACCTTCAAATTTCATGATAAATCTCCTTTCCTGGTTTTGATTAAATAATAGTTACTACTTTTGATAAACATCAAGCTTGACGGCTTGGTGTTAGGGAGGTTGCTTCTTCTAAACTTAATGATTGTGTTTCAGGTGCTAAGAAATAAGAAATTGCGAGTCCAATGAAGGTTACGGCAGCTGCTACGAACATAGTGTTGCCAATACCAATGGTATCGAGTGAGATAGGTACCAACCAAGTACCAATAGCTGCACCGAACCGAGAGAATGATGCACCCATACCTACGCCTATCGAACGAATTTCTGTCGGAAATAACTCATTCGGGTATACAAACTGTAGAACTTGAGCACCACCAATAAATACTGCATATAGACCGAATAAAATTAAAATTAATATCTGTGAGCTGTCAGAAAATATACCTAATCCTAATAACGCTAATCCTGACCATAAAAAACTATGTATAACCATGGGTCGACGACCAACTATGTTGATAAGTTGAGTTGCAACAACGCAGCCAACAACGAACAACAAGGTAATTGCTACCGAACCATAAGCGGCCCAATCTCCTGTCAAGTTTAGAGCTTCAAGCACTCTTGGTGCGAAAGCATAAACCGCGAAGACAGGAATCACTGAACAAGACCAAAACATCGTAACGAAGAAGACTCGTTTTCCATAACCTGAAGCTAGAAGCTCACTTAGAGAAACCTTACGAGTAGACGGCTGTGTTTCGACATTGGCAACTGAATAGTTGTTACCGTAGACTTGTTTAATAATAATATCTGCCTCAGTGACACGTCCTTTGCTAATTAACCAACGGGGGGATTCAGGTGTACCAATACGAAAGAGAAATAATGCGATACCTAAGATAGCAGGGCTTGCTAAAACATACCGCCAAGCGTTAGGTCCAGCTTCCTTCAAAATAATATTGCCCACAATATATGCAATCGCCGCCCCTGCAAACCATAAAGTAGTTAATGCAGCTAAGCGAGGACCGCGATTTTTTTTAGGTAAGAACTCAGCTAAAATTGCACCTGCAACGGTGTATTCATAACCAACGCCAATACCAATTACAAAACGACTTAAAAACAATAGCCATTCAGAATCTATCCATAGTTGCAGAATAGAGCAAATAGTGAATATGGCTGGAGATACAAAATACAGCCTTTTTCGACCCATAAAATCAGACATCCACCCGCCGAGGAAACCACCAACAAAGATTCCAATGAGTGCTGAAGCGGCAATCATACCTTGCCAAAAACTTGTCAAATTTAGAGCGTCTGACATTGCTACCATAGCTACGCCAATGATACTCAGGACATAACCATCTAATAACCAGCCACCCCCTGTACGCAAACTTAGAATCTGATGGAAGCGATTTAACGGTGCGTCTTCAATAGACATATGAGAGCTACTCATTTTCAATTTCCTTATATGACTTCACTTTAGGTGAGCGTGTATCCATACACTTCTTGTATAAGCAAGCTCAAAATTTTGATTATTCACAAGCGAATTAAAATCGCCTAAATACCTCTAAAACAACTATTACATCAACTTTCTAAGCCAGCCTTTTTCTGATTCCACCAAAGATTGGCATTGACACCGATAGATAACAGTGGCTCAGGCAGGTTCCCGTTAGGTTTCGGCGACGTAAGTAGAGAGTCAATCATGTCGTTGTGATCGCCAGCACACCAGTCAGCAAGCAATGTACCTGTTACCGTACCTCGCGTAATACCCAATCCATTGCAACATAAAGCACCATAAACATTGGGTGCAAGCTTTCCAAAGAAGCCTTGATGATTACGAGATAAAGCGAGTGATCCGCCCCATGTATATTCAAAATCAACATTTGACAGCATTGGGAAACGGTTTTTGAACGATTGGCGATGACGATCGATAAAACGATCTAAATATTTCTGCTTGCTACGACCATCAGGATTAAAGCTAAAGCTGTTGCGTACTAAGATACGATTGTCGTGAGTACGGCGTAGTGTTGTACCAAATGGATCGGCGGGAATAAGACCCCAGAAATCCTTACCTCCCATCGATTTTTGCTCATCTGTGGTTAAAGGACGAGTGAGGCTGGCATAAGTGAAAATAGGTAGCATAGTCCCTTGTAAGAAACCAAATCGCATACCAAAGGCATTGTTAGCTAGAATTAAATTGTCGGTGATTATTTTGCCATTGGCATGACCTAGGGTAATTTTTTCACCGTAATTCACTTCCGTGATTGGGGTGTTTTCATATAAGGTGACGTTGCTTGGTAGGGTATCTGCTAACCCTTTCACCAGTGCAGAGGGTTGAATAAGGATAGTACCTGGTGTGAATAATCCTTGTTTATAAAAGGATGTACCAATATGCTCAGATAAATCTTTACCACTAATAGTTTCATAGGATTGTCCTAGCTTATCGAGTCCTCTTTGATAAGCTTCAAGAATAGCAATACCTCGACCCTCTACAGCAGCTTGATATTTACCAGATTCACGCATTTGACAGTCGATTTCATGTTCATCGACAATAGATTTTAAGATTTGTTGACCAGTAAGATTTAATTTTAGGGCCATATTCGCGGTATGCAGATCACCGATATAGTCATCCGCACCAATATCATGTGGCAAATCAATCGCGAAACCTGCATTACGACCAGCCGTCCCAAACCCAGCTTCTTGTGCTTCCACAAGTACAATCTCTTCGTTGGGAAAGTTTTTGGCCATCTCACGAGCAGCAGCTAAACCTGTATAACCTGCACCTATAATCACCCAACGAGCCCGACTTGTTCCAGAATGGGCAGGATTGGCAGCGCGCTTTTTACTTAAATGATACCAACCACAAGTTTTATCATCAGATGGCAATGAGCTTACTTTAATCATCACAAATTCCTTTTTATGCTGTTATTGACACTAGATTAGTGGTCAATAACAGATCACTAGCAACTATTTACAAGAAAATATATCTAGCAAAATAGTAATTTCTTTCCGTGTATACAGAATGTATAATACTATTATAATAACTTAATACAATTAAAGTAAGTTTTTGTAACTAACTTTTTCAGCCTGAAGGAAGGGTAATTTCTATGGATAGAATATTTGAAGTAAGTAAAGCAGGGCACAGCCAAATACTCATCGGCTCATTACAAGTGATAGCTGCTGGGGTCTGTTGGGGTACGCTTGGGATTTTTTCAACACAGCTAGGCAAACTTGGTTTTACTAGCTTTGAGATCACTACGCTAAGGGTCGTGACGGCAGGAGTTCTACTATTAATCTTAGTTCCAAGACTAATATCGAACTTTAAAAACCTTACCGTTAAAGAGTGGACTAGCCTTGCTCTACAGTCGCTTATAGGCGTACTGGGGATGACGCTATGTTATTTCTTTACGGTGCAATATGTAGGAGTGAGTATGGCAGTAGCACTGCTATATACAGCACCTGTTTTTAGTTTGATATTCGCAAAGATTATTTTGGGTGAAACAATCTCCTTAAAGTCTGCGCTATTAGCAGGTGTTGCAGTCGTCGGTGTAGCATGCTTGATGCTAGGTGATAAAATTAGTTTGAATGTTGGTATTTTGGTCGGTTTACTCTCTGGGTTGTGTTATTCGCTCTACGGCATATTGGGCAAGAAAGCTATATCTTATAACCATCCAGCAAACTTGGTGCTTTTCAGCTCAGCAGCTTTTAGTGGTTTTATCCTATTGCTTTTACCACAGACCTATCATACCTATAGCACTTTAGTAAGCTTACCGAACTCTGCGATCCTATTTGTATTAGGATTAAGCGTGATTGGCACGATAGCGCCATTTTTTTTGTATATGACAGCGCTAAAAAAACTATCTGCAACCAAGGCATCTGTTTTTACCATTGTTGAACCCTTAACTGCAATTATGCTTGCAACACTGCTATTAAACCAATCTTTAAAACCCTTACAAATGCTAGGCGTTGGTTTGATTGTGCTTGCGACTTTAATAAATGCGATATGGGCAAAATCTTAGTCTGAAATTTTGATTAACTCTATATATAAAACGGAAAAGAATGAATGATATTAGTAGTCGCATTAAGATTATTTACCACCGTCAATCACTGTTTAAGCATTTGAAAACGCTCAAGGGTCAACTAGTCAAAAGCGGTGAATTGGTGCTTGAAACCTTGGTTATTTGAGTTGATTCCGATACCGTATTAATGCCGCACGACCGTTGTAATCAAACGAACAACGTATACTTTTTATCATCAGTGTTAGCATTGGTTGATCGGCTAGAAAAAGCAGGGGGTTCAGAGATGTACTGCGTTGGTGTGGCTGCAATCTCGACTGAAAAGCGGTATAAAACAGAATGAATGACATGTGTTAGCAGATTTTTTAGATACTGATAATGCCCGTAACGACTATTACAAAAAAATAATTTTTCAAAATGTAGTAGGGTAGATAGCAGTTAGGATGAACAGTCGCCAAAATAAATGGCAGTCGTCATAGATGTTAGATAAAAAAAACTGTAATTAAAACAAGAGTGAGAGATTATGAAAAAAATAATAGCTTTGATGACGATTGGTCTATTTTCGATACCCGCTTTGGCGGCAGACGCTTATGGCGATCCATTTGAAGGCTGGGGCTTCGTCAAAGATGATTGGCAAGTGATCTGTGATAACACGCTAACCTGCCGAGCAGTGGGGTATGCAGATGAAGGCCAAATGGCGACCCCTGCCTCTATTTTATTGACCGCTATACCAAAAGTGGGCCTGCCAATGGGTCGAATACAGTTTTTACCAGAGGTTTCAGAACAAAGCCAAGATAACGTTGCGCTTTGGCTGAATGGTAAAGACTATGGTCGCTTGCAACCAAGTTCTGATGGCTCTATATATAATTTAACCGCTGAGCAAACTAAACAGCTTATCAACCACGCTCGCCTGAATACTAAAATAGAGATAAAAGCGGGTAGCGACAGTTGGACAGTCAGTGACAAGGGTATGGGGGCTGTGCTACTCAAGCTGGATGAGGTACAAGGAAGAGTGGGCACACCAATCGCATTGGTAAGTAAAAGCAGTGTGCGAAAACAAACACCCAAATCTGCCAAGCAAAAACCTGTGATCAACAGAGCCTCTGTTTATACCGAAGCAGACCACAAACAGCTGGGCTCATCGAAGTTGGCCTACTTTCAAGCGAATATAGACAAGTGGATAAACATTGATGATAAGCAGTTTGTAGGGTCTGAAGATACGACAGGAAGCTGTGAGCTGGTTAATCCAAAAACTGAAATATACCAACGGATGTCCAAGTATGGCTCTAATATGCTTCGTTGGGACTTTACTACTATCGATGCAACACATACGCTTGCCAGTCATATGTGTTGGCAAGGTGCTTATAACGCAGCTAACGGTTATTGGGTAATCGATCACAACAAGCCAAGCCAACCAACATTGATTACCACATCAGGTAATGATTATTCTGATGGTGAGATTTCGGCTAATCATAAAGATAGAGGAGTGGGAGATTGTTGGAATAGCAAAACATGGGTGTGGAATGGTACAACCTTCGCAAAAATGACAGATTTTAGTACGGGCATGTGTCGAGGATTTTCTGGTGGTGCGTGGGATTTACCAACCTATGTTAGCGATGTCATAAATAATGATAGCAAAACTCATTAATAATAAAGAGTAGTAAACCTTCTACCATGTCAAAATTGATCGACCAATAACTTAAAACAACCTAATTCTACATGCATTATGGACTGAACGGTAATGGTCGGACAAAAAGCTATTGGCACTCGTCAGTCGTGTGCGGATATTATAAGGTCATTTACTAGGAAAGCTGCTAACAATAGGGTTCTATCTGAATATTAAAACACAATTAGACGCTGTGACTTTAAAGG
>NZ_JBQSVM010000065.1:0-8294 GCF_052376235.1 Psychrobacter sp. AOP7-A1-24
GATATTGCGAGTCTAGCCTTGAGTGTGTTTTGTATGATTACTTTTATAATAATACGCTAAGTTTATAGGTCAACATAGTTTCTTTATTTAATTGTAAAATACATCCTATCTCGCAAATATACTGTGCATCTCTAAGGATAAAACACTCTTAATTTAGACTATGGGAGTAGTCAATAATCAAGAGAATGAGTAGGCACCATAAGGGTATAGGACCGTAATAATTATCTTTTACAAGTTAAGATTTTCTTAACAATAGGTAATAAAAACGATATGTATTCTCATTTATTTTTAAAAGCATATTAAATTTTTTGTAAAATAAAGCTAAGACTAGCCAAGAGTGCCACTTTAGAGCACTCTTATTGCTTAGGCTAATTTTTTAGAATAAGTTTTTTGGAAGGTTTTTATTTTTCGAAGGTAGGTAGAAAAGAAGATACTCGGTATCTTTTCTATTATAGATTTCATTAAGAACGATCGTTCTTAATGAAATCTTAATTTTATAAAAATATGATTCAGTATTCTATTTACAAAGTTGTACTTATTAAAAAGTTTTCTTTTATAGTTAGTCTGCACACTTAATAAATGATATTCAATCAGACTCAATATCCAAACCAATGATATTGTTAAGGTGACCAGTTTTTAGGTATGTCGTTGCGCCTTTCTTACCTGCTTTGATTGATACGTTTGCATCTATCGGTAGGCGTATCCAACTATCCTGTCGATATACTTGCTCGCCCTCTATTAGCTCGCCTGCTATAACTAGTATTTCTGCGCCGTCATGGACTGTTTCAGAGAATAGCAACTCGCCTGCATCGATACGCTGTAGACTAACGTGCTCTACCCCATCATAGAAAAGTGGACAAATATTACGGTTGCCTTGTTGCTGCCAATTAGCATCATCATCAGTGTTAATAGCCACGTGCTGCGTTTCGTCAGATGACATTTGCCGCAACTTGACGAAAATGACAGCCCCTTCGTCACTATAAGGTCTGTGTCCTGAAGACGGTGGATTACGTAAATACCAACCTGCCGGATAATGAATATCATCTGCAGAAAAAGTACCTGACAATACTAAGATCTCTTCGCCGCCTGGATGTAGATGATGCGGAAAGTAAGAGTTTGGCGCATAACGTACCAGACTGGTAGCACGAGCCTTCTCCGCCCCTATACGGTCAAGCATGACACGCTCCACGCCGTTTTGTGGTGACTTAATCCATTGATGTGCTTCAGGAGTTAATGAAGCACGTTGTGAAAAATCTGCATTAATGAGCATAAAGTATTCCAAAGCGATTAAATGGTATTGCCATTATTATAGTTCGTACTATTATCACCGTTTACCGGTTACGACATTGACGTTCATGATTTTGAAGGTAGTAATCTTTAAATTCATGAGATCTAAATCTATAAATAGTCTTGACGTATTAATGTACTAACGTACCAGAATAACGGGAGATAACGTGCTAGCGATAATTTCTGTCGTGGTACTACCGAGAAACAGTTGTTGCCATTTTGAATGTCCGTACGCACCCACGACCATAATGTCGATATTGTTTTCTACTTGGAATTTTAACAATCCATCTACCGCATCAGAAGCAGATAGATGATGTGCCTCAACGATAAACCCGGCATCTTCTAACTGTGCAGCGGCGGCGCTCATACTTTGCTTGGCGGCGTCATTATGATTGCCTACCATCACGATATGACCTTTTAGGCCTTTTAATAATGGGCTTTTTGACGCCATTCGTGCCGCTTTAATAGAGGTTTTGCTACCATCAAAGGCAATCATATAAGAGCTTGGCTCTTCAAACTTCTCTGAACAAATCAATATGGGAATATCTGACCCACGAGCGACCGTCTCAATCTGACTACCAATATTGATCCGACTGTTCTTATGGTCCTCTCCGCGGCGGCCCATTACAATCGCACGATTTTCTTCTTTGAAGTGTTCAATGCTAGGAAGCAGCTTGCCATGGCGTTGATAAACACGAACATTCACGTCAGTGAAACTGCTTTGAATATGGCTTTTTGCATCTTGTACCAACGCATTACTATAACTGTTGACGACTTTTGCTCGTTGCTCATCCAACTGAGATAACTCTTCTAATAAAAACTGTCGGCTATTTATACCTATGGCACCTGACAAATCTCGTCTGGTCGATGCTGGTATGTCACTGACATGCAATAATCCAACAGGTACGTTTAACTTGCTGGCATACCATGCTGCATAGTCACAAACCGATTCAGTCACTGCCGAGCCGTCAATACAAGCTAAAATGTGCTGTGATGTTGTCATAATCTGTCCTTAAATTTAATTATTTAATCCTATACAGCTTGCTAGTTCTGACTAAGCTATATTTTTGGCTAGAGTAGCTTTCATTTATTTTATGATCACTACCTTGTAAACACCTGTTTATAAGGTAAATCTACCCTTTCATTTGATAATAACCAATTTAAATGGCTTCATCCAGCAATGTGTAAGCCGCCTTTGCAATAATTGCAATTTGTTACTCTCCATATTACTTATAGCTCATCGCAAACTAACAACCAACTGCGTATAAAGTCTTGCCATCGTCTGACCACATGCGTCAGCAAAGTTTGATACAATGTATTTTTTAGCATTTATGATTTTGGTATCATTATTTAGGTGATTGAATTATGGCAAAAAACGCCCTACAGGCTCAATTATTAAAGGCTGGCTTGGTTGATAGTAAAAAAGCTAAGAAGATCAGTAAACAAACGCAACATGCCAAGCGTACTGGTGATTCAGAAAGCGCCGAAGCTAAGAAAGCACTAGCAGAGGCACAAGCACAAAAGCTAGAAAAGGATCAGAAGCTTAATCAAGAAAAACAGCGAGTGTTGGAAGAAAAGGCATTAAAGGCCAATATCATCCAAATGATTAAACAGCATCAAATTACTGAGACAGAAGGTGAGGTTAGCTATCAGTTTGTTGATGAGTCAAAAGTAAAGAAAATTGCTATCACTCAGAAACTGTATGATCAAATCGTGGCAGGTCACGTGGTCATCGCACGTTTAGAAGAAAGCTATGCACTATTGCCTCGTCCATTGGCTGATCGTATTGATTCAAAAATGGAAGGCTTTATGGTTGTGTCCAACGACACCACTGAGGAAGCATTGGCAGAAGACGATCCGTATGCCGCTTATGTAATTCCAGATGATTTGATGTGGTAGAGACTTATTTTACTATCGTTTTATAAGTATCCAGTCAAAAGCCCTTTATAGAATTTACGTTCTATAAAGGGCTTTTTGTATTTGTACAAGTCAGACAAATCTGTATATCGTGAAACAAAGGTTAAATATGTCGACAGACTTAAACAAACGTACGCAAATCAAGATTCTTTAACCTAACATTGCTGGTTTAGTTAGAGAAAGTAACCCAGCTCTATAATTGCCAGAATATGGATATAATCAACTTGAACAGTTATTCAATAAATACTACAATGCGTTTTTAGCACATTTGGTGGTAAGCCTTTATTTATTTTTGAGTAACCACTCAATATTGTTCATATTTTACCTGTGTTTATTAGCTGATAGTCCGGTGCCATCATGCCCGTTTTATTTGCTTGATTTGTTCCAATTCACTTTTACTTTTTCTCAAAAAGAGATAACTCATGCCAAAACATTTACCACTTTCATTATTACTTCTTCGCCTTGGTGTTTTCATTGTATTCTTTTTCTGGACAATCGATAAATTCGTAAATCCTGAACATGCTGCCAATGTGTTTGCTAAATTCTATGCATTAGAGAACTTGGGTATCACTATCGTTTACCTGATTGGTAGTTTGCAAATCATTCTTATATTCTCATTTGTAATGGGTCTATTCAAAAAATGGACATACGGCATTATCTTATTGCTACACGCTGGCTCTACTTTTGCATCTTTTGGTCTTTACCTAACGCCTTTTGACAACCTGCTATTCTTTGCCGCATGGCCAATGTTAGCTGCCTGTATCGCTCTATTCTTAATGAGAGACTATGACACCCTAACACTGGGCAAAAATAAATCTCTAGTATAGATATCAGCAGCAGTACTTATTACTTTAGTAATACAAATAACAGACAACAAGACATAATTTGTATACTATTAAGACTGCTGATTCAAACTTTTTATCGTAGTTAAATGATTCAGATGTTTCGATTTAATCGCTACATTACTCAAATATAGTTATTTAACAGTTTGAGTAATGACTACGGTTTTAGCCTTCGCTCCCTTATTTGGCCGGACACACCATGATTAAAAGAATATTTTTAATACTATTAATATTGATATTAGCGGCAAGTTTTTTTTATTTTGACCTAAATCAATTATTGACGCTTGAGGGCTTAAAAGGGTCGATGGCGCAATTCAATGAATACAAAGCGCAGTCACCGCTATTGATTATCGGTGGGTTTTTCTTATTGTATGTCGTTGTCACTGCCCTCTCCTTACCAGGCGCTGCGATTTTGACGCTAGCCGCTGGTGCATTATTTGGTCTAGTACAAGGCTTGCTCATTGCCTCATTCGCATCCAGTATTGGGGCTACTATTGCCTTCTTGGCATCGCGATATTTACTGCGTGATACCATTAAACAACGCTTTCCTGAACGTCTCGCTGCTATTGATGCAGGCGTCGAAAAAGAAGGTGGTTTTTATCTATTTACGCTACGTTTAGTGCCTGTATTTCCATTCTTTTTGATTAACTTATTGATGGGCGTTACCGCTATCAAATCATGGACTTACTACTGGGTAAGCCAAGTAGGTATGTTAGCTGGTACCTTTGTATTTGTTAATGCGGGTACTCAACTTGCGCAAATAGAAAGCTTGTCAGGTATTTTATCACCCAAGTTAATTTTATCATTCGCTTTGTTGGGTATATTCCCATTTATTGCTAAAGGAATTTTAAACGTGTTTAAAAAACGTCGTGTCTATAAAGATTATACGCAACCTAAAAAATTCGACCGCAACATGATTGTAATCGGTGCTGGTGCTGGTGGCTTGGTCACAAGTTACATTGCCGCTGCCGTTAAAGCGAAAGTAACGTTAATCGAATCTGGCGAAATGGGTGGTGACTGCCTAAATTATGGTTGTGTGCCAAGTAAGGCCGTAATTAAAAGTGCCAAAATTGCAGAGCAGATTCGCCATGGTGAAGACTATGGTCTAGAAAACGCCACACCACAGTTTTCGTTCAAAAAAGTGATGGCCCGCGTACACAAAGTGATCGCCGATATTGCACCGCATGACAGTGTAGAACGCTATACTGACTTGGGTGTCGAAGTGTTAAAAGGCTACGGCAAGCTCATTGACCCATGGACAGTAGAAATCGCATTAAATGATGGTGGCACACAAACCCTGACAGCACGTACGATTGTCATCGCAACTGGTGCTCGCCCATTTGTACCGCCATTACCTGGTATTGAAGAAACAGGTTATGTCACCAGCGACACATTATGGGATAAATTCTCAGAGCTAGACGAAGCGCCTAAAAAACTGGTCGTACTGGGCGGTGGCCCGATCGGTAGTGAATTGGCGCAGAGCTTTTCTCGTTTAGGTTCAAACGTGACGCAAATCGAAATGGCAGAGCGCATCATGATCAAAGAAGATCTTGAAGTGTCTACCTTTGCTCACGAAGCCCTTACCGAAAGTGGCGTGAATATCTTGACCTCACATCAGGCACTGCGCTGTGAAGCTCGTGATGGTAAAAAGTACATCGTCGTTAAACACAATGATAGTGAAATCGATATCGAGTATGATGAGCTATTGTGTGCAGTTGGCCGTAGCGCTCGTCTTACTGGTTATGGTCTTGAAGATCTAGGTATCGAAACCAACCGTACCATCGTGACCAACGAATACTTAGAAACGCTATACCCGAATATTTTTGCTGCAGGTGATATTGTTGGTCCCTATCAGTTTACCCATGTCGCCGCTCATCAGGGTTGGTATGCCGCCGTGAATGGTTTATTTGGTAATCTTAAGAAGTTTAAAGTAGACTATCGCGTGATTCCTTGGACCACTTTTATTGACCCAGAAGTTGCCCGCGTAGGCTTAAACGAGCAAGAAGCTATAGACAAAGGTATTGAGTACGAAATCACACGCTTTGAGTTTGAAGAGCTAGATCGTGCCATTACCGATAGTGCAGCTAAAGGCTTTATTAAAGTCATTACGCCAAAAGGCAAAGACAAAATATTGGGTGTGACGGTCGTCTCTGAACATGCAGGTGACTTGATTGCTGAGTTTGTATTAGCCATGAAACACGGTTTAGGGCTGAACAAAATACTGGGTACGATTCACAGCTATCCTACTTGGGCTGAAGGCAACAAGTACGTAGCAGGTGAATGGAAACGCGCTCATGCTCCTGAAAAAGTACTTAACATACTTGAAAAGTATCACACTTGGCGTCGAGGTTAGCCCATAAATGCACCCTACTAAAGCCTTGTCAACACGGACAATGCTAAAAAACATTACTCGTTATAGCGCCTATGCAATGGCGCTTAGCGTTTGTATCGGTATCTCTGCAAGCACAGCATCACCGAATACCGTGAGCCGTGATGGCGAGGCGTCACCTTGGCAACAAATAGAAGCGCAAGGTGCCAATCAAGACGTCTATTTTTATGCATGGGGCGGCGATCCTCAAATCAATGCCTACCTACAATGGGCGGCCAAGCAAGTTGATAAAAAATACAATATCAACTTGGTGCACGTAAAGCTGAGTGATACCAGCGAAGCCGTCAGTCGCGTCCTAGCAGAAAAATCAGCCAATAATGATGACAAAGGCAGCGTTGATCTCATATGGATCAATGGTGCAAACTTTGCCACCATGAGTGAAAACGATTTATTGCTCAAGCAATGGTCAAACAAAATACCTAATTTTGCACTCACTGATCCAGACAATAACCCTGCGGTTAACTTCGATTTTGGCGTACCCGTCAACGGTATGGAAGCACCATGGGGACAAGCGTCACTGACTTTTTATTATGACAGCATGTCTACCAAAAAGCCGCCCACCACCTTAAATGAACTCACCACTTGGACCGCACAAAATCCCGGGCGCTTTAGTTATCCTAAACCGCCTGATTTTTTAGGGATGAGCTTTTTAAAATATGCCTTGGTCATGCTACATGAGCAACATGATGCGGATACTGGTGAAGACACCAAATCTCTACTCAACATGCCTGCGACTGAGGAAAACAAAGCAATCGTACTAGATCCTTTATGGGCATTTTTGGACGATCTGCATCCCACACTGTGGCGCAAGGGCGAGCAGTTTGTTCAAACTGGTGCACAAATGCGTCGCTTGGTCGATGATACCGAGCTGAGTCTCGCCTTTACCTTCTCGGCACCAGAAGTGCCAGCAGCGGTACAACGTTATGACTTACCCCAGAGCATCCGTAGCTATGCCATGAGCGATGGTAGTTTGAGTAACACACACTTTATGGCCATTCCTTATAATGCCAGTCATCCTCAAGCGGCACAGCTGGTCGCCAACTTTTTGATGAGTCCAGAAGCACAAGCCAAAAAACAAACCGCCTCTGTATGGGGTGACAAAACCGTACTCATCCAGTCAACGCTCAGCCCTGAGCAACAAGCCTTATTCAAGACCGATAAAGCTCATCCTAGCGCACTACCATTTGACAGTATCAAACGTACTGTGAGTGAGCCACATCCAAGCTGGGTTGAGGCCATTATGCAAGGCTGGCAAACACGTTATGGGGTGAGTCCATGAGCCAAGAGACTAATAAAAGCAGTACCCAAAGTCAGGCCAATGCTCGCAAAAGCTCTAGCGCTAGCCCCATGTATAAGAAAGACTTATTCACACATATCGCTACCCTGAGCCCTAAGTTTTTATTATTGATACTGATACTGCCCGTACTGGGCGGGCTAATCAGTGTACTATTACCTGCATTTAGCTGGGTGCCTGCACTTGAGCAAACGACCGTCAGTCTACAAGGCTTCAAAGACCTTTGGATGACACCGGGTCTCACTCAAATGGTGCTACTCAGCATTGGTACAGGATTGATCAGCACCTTACTTTCTTTTGTCATGACCTTGATGATATTAGCGGCGTTTTTTAATAGTGTTTGGCTCACTCGTATTGAGCATTTACTTAGCCCTATTTTGGTCATTCCACATGCTGCAGCAGCGATTGCAGTTGGGTTTTTAATCGCGCCCTCTGGTATGTTTGCACGATTGATATCGCCGTGGTTAAGCGGTTGGGAATTAGCACCAGAAGGCATATTTCCTCATGACCCTTACGGTATCAGTATCATCTTGGGTTTGACCTTAAAAGAGTTGCCTTTTTTATT